>CAZAVT010000162.1:7893-8244 GCA_964488395.1 uncultured Burkholderiaceae bacterium
GTCGTCCTTCTCGCGCCGCACCGCCTCACGCTCGATCTTGAGCTGGATCAAACGACGATCGAGCTTGTCCATCACCTCGGGCTTGGAGTCGATTTCCATCTTGATGCGCGCGGCGGCCTCATCGATGAGGTCGATTGCCTTATCCGGCAGAAAACGATCCGTGATGTAACGGTTCGAGAGCTCGGCAGCCGCAACGATCGCCGGGTCGGTGATATCGATTCCGTGATGCAGCTCGTAACGCTCCTGAAGGCCGCGCAGGATCGCGATGGTCGCCTCTACACTGGGCTCACCAACCTGTACCTTCTGGAATCTCCGCTCAAGTGCCGCATCCTTTTCGATGTACTTGCGGTA
>CAZAVT010000163.1:0-4530 GCA_964488395.1 uncultured Burkholderiaceae bacterium
TACCTCCGAGGTCGAGCATGCCCTGGCGACCCAGACCATCGTCGCGAAAAAGGCCCGCAGCATGCTCGTCCAGATCGACGGGGCGCTCGGACGAGGGGTGACGGCAAAGGACCTCGTGCTGGCCGTCATCGGCCGGATCGGCACGGCGGGCGGCACCGGATATGCGATCGAGTTTGCTGGCTCGGCGATCCGCGGTCTCTCCATGGAAGGCCGGATGACCGTCTGCAACATGGCCATTGAGGCCGGTGCACGCTCCGGGATGGTGGCGGTCGATGAGGTCACGATCGACTACCTGAAGGGGCGGCCGATGGCGCCTGCCGGCGCGGACTGGGACCGTGCGGTCCAGTACTGGCGGACCCTCCGCTCCGATCCCGGCGCGCGTTTCGACGCAGTGATCCAGATCGACGCGGCATCGATTCGTCCCCAGGTGACCTGGGGGACCTCTCCCGAAATGGTCGTCACCATCGACGACCGGGTGCCCGACCCCGACAAGGAAAAGGATCCAGTTCGTCGCGAGGGCATGGCCCGGGCGCTGACCTACATGGGCCTCAAACCGAATACGCCGATGACCGAGGTGAGGGTCGATCGGGTGTTCATCGGGTCCTGCACCAATTCCCGGATCGAGGATCTTCGCCAGGCGGCCGCGGTCGTCCGCGGTCGGCGGGTCGCGGGCAGCGTCAAGCAGGCCCTGGTGGTGCCGGGGTCGGGTCTGGTCAAGGCGCAGGCCGAGGCTGAAGGCATCGATCGGGTCTTTCGCGATGCCGGCTTCGAGTGGCGCGAACCGGGGTGCTCGATGTGCCTCGCCATGAACGCAGACCGTCTCGAGCCTGGCGAGCGCTGCGCGTCGACCTCGAATCGCAACTTCGAAGGTCGCCAGGGCGCAGGGGGACGCACCCATCTCGTGAGTCCGGCCATGGCGGCTGCCGCGGCCGTGGCGGGCCATTTTGTCGATGTTTCCTCTTTTCGCTGACGGAGCACGAGCATGCAGAGCCTGACCGTTCACCGTGGCCTGGTCGCGCCGCTCGACCGTGCCAATGTCGATACCGATGCGATCATTCCGAAGCAGTTCCTAAAGTCAATCAAGCGCTCGGGCTTCGGGCCCAACCTGTTCGACGAATGGCGTTACCTCGACCATGGCGAACCGGGCATGGACAACGCCGCGCGTCCGCTCAATCCCGACTTCGTCCTGAACCACAGCCGCTACAAAGGCGCCTCGATCTTGCTCGCCCGCAAGAATTTCGGTTGCGGCTCGTCGCGCGAGCATGCGCCGTGGGCGCTCGAGGATTATGGTTTTCGGGTGCTGATCGCCCCCTCGTTTGCCGACATTTTCTTCAACAACTGCTTCAAAAACGGCGTGTTGCCGATCCGGCTTGCCGAGGCCGATATCGACTGGCTGTTCCACCAGGTCAACGCATTCGTTGGATTCGAACTCATCATCGACTTGCCGGCGCAGGTGCTGGCAACGGTCGATGGCTCGCGTCGATTCAGTTTCGAGATCGACGAGTTCCGGAAGTACTGCCTGGTCAATGGCCTCGATGAGATCGGACTGACCTTGAAGCATGCGGATCGCATTCGCGATTACGAGGCCCGGCGACTGGCCGAGCAGCCCTGGCTCGGGCACCAGTTGGCGCGCTGAGTCGTCGTCCACCCTGCACGGAAGCTTGACTCATGAAAATTGCAGTGCTGGCCGGCGATGGCATCGGCCCGGAAATCACCCGTGAGGCCGAACGCGTCATTGCGCGGTTGGTCGATGATGGTCTCGCCATTGAGACCGAGCCTGCGCTCGTTGGTGGCTCGGCCTACGACGGCGCGGGTGACCCCTTGCCTGAGGCGACCTTGCGCCTGTGCGAGCAGTCCGACGCGATCCTGTTCGGTGCGGTCGGCGGACCCAAGTACGACACCTTGCCTCGACCGATGCGCCCAGAGCAGGGGTTGCTTCGACTTCGCAAGCATTTTGATCTGTTCGCAAATTTTCGTCCGGCCACCGTCTACCCGGAACTCGCCCATGCGTCGACGCTGCGAGCTGATGTGGTTGCCGGGCTCGATATCCTCATCCTGCGAGAGTTGACGGGCGACATCTATTTTGGTCAGCCGCGTGGAATACGGACCACCGAGGCCGGCGAGCGCGAGGGGTTCGACACCATGCGCTACAGCGATCGCGAGATCAGCCGCATCGCACGGCTGGCCTTCGAGGCTGCCCGCAAGCGTTCGGCCCGGGTCTGCTCGGTTGACAAGGCCAACGTGCTCGAGACCACCCAGTTGTGGCGTGATGTCGTGACCGAGGTTCATCGCGATTTCGCGGATGTCGAGCTGACTCACATGTACGTCGATAACGCGGCCATGCAGCTGGTGCGCAACCCCAAGCAATTCGACGTGATCGTGACCGGCAATATGTTTGGCGACATCCTGTCCGATGAGGCCTCGATGCTGACCGGTTCGATTGGCATGCTTCCCTCGGCGTCGCTGAACGCGAAGAACTTCGGTCTTTACGAGCCGATTCACGGTTCTGCTCCTGATATCGCGGGCAAGGGCGTCGCCAATCCGTTGGCGACCATCCTGTCGCTCGCCATGATGCTGCGCTATTCGCTCGCACAGCCGGCAGCGGCCGATCGAGTCGAAAAGGCCGTGCGTCACGTGCTCGCAAAGGGCCTGCGCACCGCCGATATCGCCCAGGCCGGTCTGCCAACCGTAGGGACCCGCGAAATGGGTGATGCGGTGATCGCGGCATTGTCGGATGTCTGAGGGGGGCGCCGCATGAAAGTTGGAATCGTTGGCTGGCGCGGCATGGTCGGATCCGTGCTGATGCAGCGGATGCACGAGGAAAATGACTTCGCGCATTTCGAACCGGTTTTCTTCAGTACCTCCAATGCCGGCGGCGCTGCGCCACTGGGGGGCACACCCCTGCAGGATGCGGGGTCGATCGATGCCTTGTCTCGAATGGACGCGATCCTCACGTGCCAGGGAGGGGACTGGACCAACGAGATGCACCCGGCCCTGCGCTCGCGGGGTTGGAACGGGCACTGGATCGACGCTGCCTCGGCGCTCCGGATGAAGGACGACGCGGTCATCATCCTCGATCCGCTCAATGAGCCTGTGATTCGCGCCGCGCTGGCCGCCGGCGGTCGCGATTTCATCGGCGGCAATTGCACGGTCAGCCTCATGATGATGGCCCTGGCGGGCCTGCTGCGCGAGAATCTGGTCGAGTGGGTCACCGCGATGACCTACCAGGCAGCGTCAGGGGCAGGTGCCCAGAACATGCGCGAACTGCTCCTGCAGATGGGTACGTTGCATGCGGCCGTCGCGGACCAACTCGCGGATCCGGGATCGGCGATTCTCGACATTGATCGCCGAGTCTCCGAGACGATCCGCAGTGCCGCATTGCCGACTGAGCATTTTGGCGTGCCGCTCGCGGGCAGTCTGATTCCCTGGATCGACAAAGATCTCGGCAATGGCAGTTCGCGAGAGGAGTGGAAGGGTGACGCCGAGCTGAACAAGATCCTCGGGCTGCCAGCTTCAGGGGCGGGTCACATTCCAGTCGAGAGTCTCTGTATCCGGATTGGCGCCATGCGTTGTCACAGCCAGGCGATGACGATCAAGCTTCGCCGCGACCTGCCGATCGAGGAGATCGAGCGCTTGATCGCTTCGGGCAATGCCTGGGTTCGCCTGATTCCGAATCAGCGCGAAGCGAGTCTCCGGGATTTGTCACCGGCCGCGGTGACGGGCCGCCTCGAAGTCCCGATCGGACGGGTACGTAAGCTCTCGATGGGTCCGGGGATGATCAGCGCATTCACCGTCGGCGACCAGCTGCTCTGGGGTGCCGCAGAGCCCTTGCGCCGGATGCTGCGCATCCTGCTCGACTGAGCGGGCTGTGTCCGTGATTCAGGCCAAGACGTCCGCCGACAGGCCTGGTTCGGGGCGCCGATGAGAACCCCGCCGGCTTGCGACGATCGCGCGCGTAAGCTCGGTGGCTGGAGCTCGGACCGTTTTCGATCGGGGTTCGTCAGAGGCGTGGCCGTGGCGCTGATGGCGCTCTCCCCGGTGCTGCTGGCAGCGGCAGAGCTCGGGCCGCTACGACTGAATTCCTGGCTCGGCGAGGTCCTCGATGCCGAGGTCAGCGTCTTCGGCGACGGCGGTGAGCCCTTCACGCCGAGCATCGCCCTCGAGCCCGACCAAGTCGGGTGGGAACGAGGCCGGCCTCGGCCTAGTGAAATCAGGGTCACCGTCGATCCCGCACGCGACGGTCGTGCGACGGTGCTCAGAATCACCTCCCTCGTTCCCGTCACGCGGACCGTGCTCGACCTGACGATTCGGATCGATAACGCGAGCTTCAGCGAGTCGGTCCGATATGTCGTGCCCATCGGTCCCCCTTCGTCCTGGAGCGGGTCCGGTACGGTCCTTGGTCGACGGCAATTCCGGCTCGGCCCGACGCTGACCCAGCCCGCATCACCCCCCCCGCCGGCGGTGGTGTCTGGATCTGCAACGCCGGCGGGAGCCGGTAGCGAGGCGCCCGTCGACCCGCTGGCCCCCCTG
>CAZAVT010000163.1:4540-8221 GCA_964488395.1 uncultured Burkholderiaceae bacterium
CAGCTGGCCCAGGACGGCAAAGCTGAGGTGGGGCCGCCTGGCCCACCGCCGATCCAGCCGGCGTTGCCGGACCGTGTATCGGCTGCGTTGCTGGGGCCGCCCCGCCTGTCGAGCGAGCGGCCGGCGTCTGAGCCTTGGCCCCAGGAGATCGAGATTCGGCAGGGAGATACGTTGCAGGCCCTTGCGCGGCGGTTTGCCAGGCCCGATCTGACCGTCGAGCAAGTCATGTGGGCGCTCTACGATGAAAATCGGTCGGCCTTCCAGGGCAGCATCCATCAATTGCTCACGGGAGCACGACTGCGGATGCCGACGATCGACAGCGTCCGTCGTTGGAGTCCGGCCGAGGCCCGGCTTTTGGTAAAGCGCGAGACCGATCTTGCCGATCTCGCCGCCTCGCGCGCCAGCAGAGAGCTTGCATCGCCTCCCGTGACGGCGGTGGCGGTATCCGAACCGGCGAGCACGGCGAGCGTCCCCGTCCCCGTCTCTGCGGCGCCCGCGCCGGCTCCTGCCGCGGCACCCCTGAGTGTGCCGGCGCCCGCCCCGTCCGCTGAGCCAGCGGTTGCCGTCATACCGTCCGTACCGGCCCCTGCACCCGCTGTGCCTCCCGTGACGGCCGATCAACCTGTCAGCGCGCCTCCGGTGGCGGAGTCCCTCCCAGCGCCCCTTCCAGACGCCGATCCCGCGCCGGCGCCGATTCTTCCTGCGCCGGTCCCTGCATCCCCGGGCTCTTCGCCGGCACCCGCCGTTGCGACGGCGGATCTGCCAGCCATCGCGCCCGCCGCTGCGCCCGCCGCTGCGCCCGCCGCTGCGCCCGCCGCTGCGCCCGCGAGCGCGGATCCCCCGCCTGCTGCGGCGCCCGCTGTCGCACCCGCAGCTCCGGAAGCCGCACCCTCCGTGGCCGTTCCCGCCGCTGCCGATCCTTCAGCCCCGCTGCCCAGCGAGCAGGTGATCGAGCAGCGGATCCGCGACGAGGTGCAAGCGGCGGTTGACAAGCTGCGTCACGAACAGCGGGCGTTGACCGAAGCCCTGGAGAAGAGCCTGGCCGCCCTCGGTGCCAAACTCAAGCAACAGTCACCGCAGGCCGAGGCCACCGAGGTCGCACGCCCGGCCGCGGTTGAGCCGCCTAGCCCACCGACCTGGCAGCAACGGGTGTTTGGACCCTTGCCCCCTCCTTTCGATCATCCGTTTGCGCCGTTCGCGCTGCTGATTGCTGCCGTGCTGATGCTCTCGCTCATCTGGATCGCGCTGTTGCCGCGCAGGCGCGCTCGTAGCCCTGCAAGCGTTGAGACTCCGCCCCCACGCCGCAGGCGTGATCCGGAGTTTGATGACCTGCTCGTCCCTTCATCGGCCAGCGCGGGACCGGTCGGTGATCCGCGACCTGCCGCGGAGGTGACTTCGGCATCGTCGCTCGAGCAGTCGATCGGCGGGCGTTTCGAACTGCCGTCCCTCGATCTCGATCAGCCGGCCCGTTCATCGGAGGCGACGCTTCGCGGGCTTCCTGATGCTGGCGTTGTGAGACCCACACCCCGAGGGTCGGCGCCGGCCGTTGCGACGCTTTCGGCCCGTGATCCTGCAACGGCCTCAGCGGTTTCGTCGGGACTGGCGACAGTGGTTCGGCAGCAGATCGACGCCCGTCTCGAACTTGCTGCTGCGTATGTCGACCTCGGTGACGGGCCAAGGGCACGCCAGTTGCTCGCCCAGACCTTGATCGACGGCGATGAGGGCCAGCGCCTCTCGGCACAGCGCCTGCTCAATCGCCTGACGCAGGATCGCTGATGACGGCAGCCGACGATGCCGGTGGTCGACCTTCGGCCGCCTGCGCACCGTCGCGGATCGCGCTGATCCTCGCCTACGACGGCTCCGGCTTTGCCGGCTGGCAGACCCAGCCACATCGGCAAACCCTGCAGGACGAACTCGAGCGGGCGCTCGCTGCGATTGGCGGCGAGCCGATCGCTACGGTATGCGCGGGACGAACCGATGCAGGGGTGCACGCCAGCCGTCAGGTGGTTCACTTCGACACGTGCGCCGATCGGCCCCTGTCGGCCTGGGTGCGCGGCACGAACGCGCACCTGCCCACTGGCATCGCCGTCCGCGAGGCAGTGCTCGTCGACACCACCTTCCACGCCCGTTTTGGCGCGCAGCGCCGCCGGTACCGCTACCTCCTGCACAGCGCGTCGGTTCGCCAACCGCTTTTGTCGAGGGTGGCCGGTTGGACTTACCGCAGCCTGGATCTGGCGGCGATGCGCCGGGCCGCCGCCGTTCTGATCGGCCAGCATGATTTCTCCGCCTTCCGCTCGGCCCAATGTCAGGCCACCTCGCCAGTGCGACGGCTCGAGGCCCTCACCATCGAGGCCATCGATCCCCGGCAGCCTGGCCATCGGGCCGGGGCGCTCGACCCCGAAGCGGAGCGCCTCATTTGCCTGGATTTCACCGGCAACGCTTTTCTTCACCACATGATTCGCAATATCGTGGGCGCGTTGGTCATGATCGGTGCCGGGCAACGGGAGGTCTCCTGGATGTCCGAACTCCTCGCCAGTCGCGATCGCCGTCTGGGCGCTCCGACCTTCGCGCCGGAAGGGCTTTGCTTTGAGGGGGTGCAGTACGATTCCCGGTTCGGGCTCGCTTCCTGGCCCGACAGAGGAGGCGAGTCCCCTTGATTTCGAGAACGCGGATCAAGTTCTGCGGTCTGGTCCGTCCGGCCGACGTCGATGTGGCCGTGGCGCTGGGCGTGGATGCCGTTGGGTTTGTCTTTTACGAGCGCAGCCCGCGTGCACTCAGCGTCGACGAGGCCCGCGCCTTGCGACACCGCTTGCCGTCTTGGGTCCGCGCGGTCGGGCTGTTCGTCAATGCGTCGCCCGATCGGGTCCGTGAGGCCCGCTCGACCCTCGGCCTGGACGTGATTCAGTTTCACGGCGATGAGGATCCGGCCGCTTGTCGGGACGCTGCTCGCGGCGGGTTTTGGTGGCGGGCGGTGCGGATGCGCGGTCCGGACGATTTGCTAAAATCGAGCGTTGACTTTCCCGGTGCCGAAGCCTTGCTGGTCGACTCCTTCCACGCGGGATATGGCGGCAGTGGTGTGTCCTTTGATTGGGGCTGGACTGCGCAGGGGCGCGACCGGCCTCTGATTCTCTCCGGCGGGCTCGATGCTGCAACGGTGGGGCAGGCGATCGAGCGGGTGCGACCTTTTGCGGTGGATGTGTCTTCCGGTATCCAAGGGAGCGACCCGAGGGTCAAGGATCCCCGAAAGATGGAGTCGTTCGTCCAAGAAGTGTTACGCGTCGATGCCCTTCGGGCCCAACTTCCGACCGACGGCGATGGGGCTGCTCGGTCTTCCACCAGAAGCGAACCATGAAACCCTACGACTTGCCTGACGCGCGCGGCCACTTCGGGCCCTATGGCGGCGTGTTTGTCTCTGAAACACTGATCGGTGCGCTCGATCAGTTGCGAGCCTCTTATGAGCGCTACCGTCAGGACCCAGAGTTCCTCGCCGAGCTGGGCTGGGAGCTCGAGCATTTCGTGGGCCGACCCAGCCCCATTTACCACGCCCGGCGCTGGTCGGAGCGGCTCGGCGGTGCGCAGATTTATTTCAAACGCGAGGATCTCAACCACACCGGCGCTCACAAGATCAACAACACGATGGGTCAGGCGTTGCTCGCCCGGCGCATGGGCAAAAAGCGGGTG
>CAZAVT010000164.1:0-8217 GCA_964488395.1 uncultured Burkholderiaceae bacterium
AACAACATGAGCTGACGATCCGGATAAATGATGCTGCCAGTGGGGGTCACCACGCCCAGCCGATCGCCGTCTCCATCGAAGGCGAGGCCCAGTTCGGCCTCTCCCCGGTTGAGGCAGGCGATCAGATCGGCGAGATTCTCGGGCCGGGCAGGGTCGGGGTGGTGATTGGGAAACTGTCCATCGACCTCGCAGAAGAGCTCGACCACCTCACAGCCGAGCGCGCGAAAAAGCGCAGGTGCGACCGCACCGGCAATGCCGTTGCCGCAATCGATCGCGATCCGCATCGGCCTTGAGAGCCGAACATCGCTCACGATCCGGCTGAGATAGCGCTCGAGCAGGTCCAGTTCCCGTCGTTGCCCTCGGCGTGTCGCGGGCCCGGGCAGGCCCGATTCGATCTGCACACGCAGCGCCTGGATCGCATCGCCGTAGAGAGCGTCACCAGCGACCATCATCTTCAGGCCGTTGTATTCGGGCGGATTGTGGCTGCCCGTGACGGCCACACCGGTGCCGCAACCCAGCTCGAAGGCCGCGAAATAGACCATGGGCGTGGTCACCGCACCGATGTCGATCACGTCGACACCTGCATCAAGAAAGCCCTCGGTCAGGGCTGCGACGAGCCGCGGCCCCGACAACCTTCCGTCACGCCCGACCACCACCTCGCGGATGCCTCGCGCAAGGGCAGCCATTCCCATCGCCTGCCCGATCGACCGGACCGCAACCTCGGTCAGCGTGTCGTCGACAATGCCGCGAACATCGTAGGCCTTGAAGATGACGGGTGATATTGGGCGAGCGTTCATGGAACTATCCGGGACAGTCGTCAGGCGCGAGAATAAATGCGGCATTGGGAAACAACGATAGAGCCGCACGAATCAGCAGGATAATAGCCGCTCTGGAGGAACGCTTCGATGAACGACAAGGTCTGGGCAATTGGTGACCTGCAGGGTTGCCTGCCGAGCCTGTTACGGCTACGCGATCAACTGCCCGACGACGCAACCCTCTGGCTTACGGGCGATCTGGTCAATCGAGGTCCCGAATCGCTCGCGACCCTGCGCTGGGCCAGTCGGCAGGGAAAAGCGCTCACCACAGTCCTCGGTAACCACGACCTGCACCTGCTCGCAGTGGCCGCCGGGATTCGCAAGCCCCATCGTGGCGACACCTTCGGCGACATCCTGGCCGCGCCTGATCGGGACGAACTACTGGATTGGCTGCGCCGCCAACCTCTCGCTCACTTCGAGGGAGGATGGTTGCTGGTCCACGCAGGCGTGTTGCCACAATGGACGGTCAGTCGAACGCTGGAGCTCGCGCGCGAAGCCAGCCACGTGCTGAGTGGCTCGAACTGGATCGACTTCCTGAAAGAGATGTACGGCAACCAACCAGCCTCCTGGGACGATCGCCTGTCCGGCAGTGCACGCTTACGGGTGATCATCAACGCGCTGACCCGCCTGCGCTTTTGCAGCCAAGATGGTGAGATGGAGTTCGCCACCAAGGAGGGGCTCGACCAGGCACCGAGCGGTTTTCTCCCCTGGTTCGAGGTGCCGGGGCGAATGAGTGCCAGCACGCCCATTGTGTTCGGTCATTGGTCGACGCTCGGCTTGATCGATCGCCCGAACCTCCTGGCCATCGATACGGGTTGTGTCTGGGGCCGACAATTGAGTGCCATTCGCCTGCACGATCGCGCGAGGCGACAAATCGACTGCACGGAACTCACGGCCGGGTGTTGAGGGGTTGCTGGCTCAATCAGCCGCTCTCCCGGGCGCGCGCGAGCGGCTCCGGGACGCGCTCATCCATCGGCAGCCCCAGATGATGGGCAAGACTCAGCCGAGCGGCACGTGCCAGCTCGTGGCGGTTGTCCCCAGCGACGGGGGCCAGGGACCAGACTTCGGCAAACAGCCGGCGCTCTCCCAGAATGCGCATCATTGAGGCCACCAGCGTCGTATCACCGGTGAAGTCGACGGCCTCACTGATTGACCCATCCTCGTCTCGGTAGCGCAGCCCCAGGGGAACGATCGGGACCTGGGCTCGCCGCGCAGGCTCGAGCAGGTTGGCGTGAAAGGGCAGCAGCCGGCGGCCATCGCTGGTCGTGCCCTCCGGGAAGAGTGCCACGGCCCGACCGGCATTGAGCATCGACTCGATTCGCTCGTTCAGTTGATGCACTGCGTGCCGGCGTCCGCGTTCGATGAACAAGGTGCCAGCCCCCCGAACAAGGGGCCCCACCATAGGCCAGGTTGCGATCTCGCTCTTGGCGACAAAATGGGCCGGTCGATGCGCTAGGACGACAAAGATATCGAGCCAACTGACATGGTTGCAGACGATCAGAACCCGCTGGGGAGCGTCTCGGCCCAAGCCCGCCTCGGGCTTGCCGAATGGCCGCAGTCTGACACCACAAGTGGCAAGCAGCAGCCACGACCAGCGGGCGATGATCGGGTCTCGCCGGCCGTACGACACCCAGGGAAAGATCAGGACGACAACCGCGAGACCGGTCACCAACAGCCCCAGCATCGCGGGTACGCGCCAGCAGCGCCGAAGCCAGCGCATGATCCAGGGCATGAACCCGTCAGGCTGTCGCTGAAGTGGGTCCGGCGGTCCAGACAGGACGGCCAGCGACCAGCGTCGCACGCACCCGCCCCTGCACCGGGCGACCCAGATAGGGGGTATGCGTACCCTGACTGCGCAAGCTGCCACGCGAGATCGTCCAGACGGTCTCGGGATCGAACAGGCACAGATCGGCCGGAGCGCCTGGCTCGATCCCTGGCGGGTCGACCCCAAGAACACGGGCTGGGCCGGTCGTGACCCTTCGCAGGGTCTCGGCAAGCGACAGCCCCGCCTCACGACCCCACTTGAGGGTCAGCGGCAGCAACAGCTCCAGACCCGTGAGCCCCGGCTCCGCCTCGGCAAAGGGCAGTTGCTTGGCATCGTCATCCACCGGCGTATGGTCCGAGCAGATCGCATCGATCGTCCCGTCAGCAAGACCCGCGCGGATCGCATCACGGTCACGTTCCGAGCGAAAGGGCGGATCGACCCGACAGTTGCTATCGAAAAAGCCGATGTCGAGATCGGTCAGATGCAGATGGTGGACCGCCACATCGCAGGTCACTGGCAAGCCTTCGCGACGCGCTCGGCGTACCAATTCGATACCCGCTGCAGAAGAAAGGCGCAGCAGGTGGACCGAGCAGCCGGTGCTCCGCATCAATTCGAACAGCGTATGGAGTGCGACCGTCTCGGCGATCACTGGAACACCCGACAAGCCCAGTCGACTGGCGTAAGGGCCGCTATGAGCGACGCCACCGCGCGACAGGTGGGGGTCCTGGGGCTGGAGCCAGAGCCTGAAACCAAAGGTGCGCGCGTACTGCATCGCACGCAACAGCACCTGGGTGTCATTGATCGGCGCAAGGGCCTGGGAAAAACCGACGCAGCCGGCCTCGACGAGCTCAGCCATCTCGGTGATCGTGTCACCCTTCAGGCCAACGGTGAGCGCACCCACCGGAAAGAGCCGGGCCCCATCGATCCCACGGGCCCGATATTTGAGCATCTCGACGAGGCCGGGCTCGTCGAGGACCGGATCGGTGTCTGGCGGGCAGGCCAGGCTCGTCACGCCACCTGCGACAGCGGCTAGCATCTCGGACTCGAGCGTCGCCTTGTACTCGAAACCCGGCTCGCGAAGTCGCGCGGCCAGATCGATCAGTCCGGGCGCAAGGACGCCCCCCGAACCATCGATCACGCGGTCCGCGACAAATCCGGCTGGGGGCTCACCCACCGCAAGAATGCGCCCATCGCGCAGGTGAACCGCCGTGGCCGGCCCAGCCGGGAGATCGATTGCGCGGCCAGGGTCGACCAGCCGGGCCCCAGTGATCGTCAGCGACAAGGAATCGTTGCTCATGATTTGGACAGAAGACTCATCACCGCCATCCGGACGGCAATACCAAAGGTGACCTGCTCCAGGATCACCGCCTGTGGCCCATCGGCGACCGCAGAATCAATCTCCACGCCGCGATTCATCGGCCCGGGATGCATGACGATGCAATCGGAGTTGGCAAGGGCGAGCTTGTCCTCCGTCAGACCGTAGTGCTTGAAATATTCCTGAGCCGACGGCAGCAACGCCCCGCGCATGCGTTCACTTTGCAGGCGCAACATGATGATCACATCAACGCCCCGTAAGCCCTCGCGCATGTCATGAAAGACCCGCACGCCGAGCTGTTCGATCCCGGTGGGGACCAGGGTGGCGGGTCCGATGACCCGGATCTCCGGCACACCGAGGGTCGACAGTGCGTGAATGTCAGAGCGCGCGACGCGCGAATGCAGGACATCGCCGACGATGGCGACCGTCAGGCGGGTGAAATCGCCCTTGAAATGGCGGATCGTGTAGGCATCGAGGAGCCCCTGGGTGGGGTGAGCGTGACGGCCATCGCCGGCATTGATGACATGCACGCTCCCGCGGGTGCGGTCGACATGGTTAGCAATCAGGAACGGGGCACCGCTCTGGGCGTGACGGACCACGAACATGTCGGCATGCATCGCGACCAGATTGTCGATGGTGTCCAGCAGGGACTCGCCCTTGGCGGTCGACGAGGTGTTGATGTTGAGATTCACCACATCGGCCGACAGGCGGTTGGCCGCGATCTCGAAGGTGGTCCGAGTCCGAGTCGAGTTCTCGAAAAACAGATTGAATACCGACACGCCGCGCAACAGGGGGACTTTTTTGACCTCCCGATCCGAGACGCCGACGAAACCGGACGCGGTATCGAGGATATGGTGAATCAGGTCACGGGGTAGCCCCTCGATGGTCAGCAGGTGCTTGAGCTCGCCGTGGGCATCGAGTTGCGGGTGTCTCGCAGGCATGGATGGGACGTTGATCGGGCGAAAGGTTGAGGGCGGTTGACGCGAGGCAATCGTAAGAATCAGTGGTTCGGATCGACTACTCAATGCGCAGCACAAAGGCGCCCGAGGCATCGCGCTCGAGCGCGAAACTGCGGGTTGGATCAAGCGGCAGCACCAGACCGACATGGTCGGCAGCAACGGGCAGTTCTCGGCCGCCGCGGTCCACCAGGACAGCAAGCGTCACGCGGGAGGGCCGACCATAGTCGAAGATCTCGTTGAGCGAGGCTCGAACCGTGCGGCCGGTGAACAGGATGTCATCCACCAGCACGATATCCGCACCGGCGACCTCGAAGGGCAGCGTCGAGCTCTTCAATGCGGCGGGCAGCCCGCGGCGATCGTAGTCGTCGCGATGGAAGGCGCTCGAAAGGGTGCCGAGCGGACGCGACAGGCCAAGATCACGCTGCAGACGCTCGGCGATCCAGACGCCGCCGCTGTGAATGCCGACCAAGTGCACCGTCGGCCGGGCGGCAAGCGCCTGACCCAACTGGTCGCGCAGGGTTCGGTAGGCTGCTTCAGCGTCGGCGTGGATCATCAGGGCTCCGCCTGCGATTCGTTCAGATATTGTCGCAGGATCAGGGCGGCGGCGCTCGCGTCGTTGCGGACAGCGCGAGTGCCCTGGCGGCGTGTCGAATGACGCCGACCACGAGCGGCCTCCGAGCGCCGCGACTCATCGGCCAAGGCATCCGCCTCGGTCGAAGAATAACGCTCGTCGACCCGAGCGACTGGGCGCGCGAATCGCCCCTCGAGCTGACGTGCAAAGCGCTCGGATCGGCTGGTCATCTCGTGCGGCGCGCCGTCGGGGTGCCTCGGCACCCCCACCACCAGTCGGTCCGGCTGCCATTGTTCGACGAGCACGCCGATCGCGGCGAACAGCTGGTCATTGGAGCGATGCTCGATCATCGACAAGGGCCGTGCGTCGGCACTCACGGTATTGCCAATGGCCACACCGACGTGGCGGGTCCCGAAATCAAAGGCGAGCAGGCAGAAGGCGTTGGCCGAACCCGGACGAGGGCCGGGACGATCGCCATCAGGCATGACCGGGGACGCTCGCTAGAAAGGCTGGGTCGAATCCCAGAAGTCCGAAGGCCCGCTGTAGACGAAGCTCGGGCGCAGTCTCGAAAATCAATTCAGGCACGGCTTCGACCGTCAGCCAGGAGTTACGCACAACCTCATCCTCGAGCTGCCCGGGCGCCCAGCCGGAATAGCCAAGCATCACAACCATGCGCTGCGGCCCGCGGCCAGCGGCGACCGCCTCGAGCACATCCCTGGAAGAGGTGAGGCCGATGTCATCACCGACGACCACCGTGGAATGCCAGCTGCCCACCGGCTGATGGAGCACGAAGCCGCGATCACCCTGCACGGGCCCCCCGGCAAAGACGGGCCGTCGGGAGAGCCCGGTATCGTCGAGCTTGAGCGCGAGGCGCTCAAACAGTCCTCCGAGGTCCAATTCCATGGGGCGATTGACGACCAGCCCGAGCGCACCCTTTTCGTTATGCTCGGCAACGAAAATCAATGTGCCGCCGAAGTTCGGATCGTCCATGCTGGGCATGGCAATCAAGAACTGCCCGGTGAGATTTGAGGCATTGTCTGACACCATCGCAAGATTATAAGTCTCACCTTCCATCCTCGGGAGAGATCCACAATGGCAACAGGCCCGTCCAGCCCCAACTCCTGCGCGCTCGTCTGGTTACGGCGCGACCTGCGATTGACCGATCACGCGGCGTTGAGCGCCGCCCTGGCACGCTTTGACCGGGTGCAGCTTTGCTTCGTGTTCGATCGGGACATCCTCGATCCCCTACCCCGTCAGGACCGTCGGGTCGAGTTCATTCTCGGTTCGTTGCGCGAAATCGATCAACAGCTGCGCCAACGTGGCGGCGCGCTCTGGGTCCGCCATGGTCGCGCGATTGATGAGATTCCGCGCCTTGCCCGCGAGCTCGATGTCAGCGCCGTTTGCTGCAACCGCGACTACGAGCCGGCTGCGATCGAGCGCGACCAGTTGGTGGCTGAAGCGCTCGAGGCGCAGGGTCAGGCGTGGCTCAGCTGCAAAGACCAGGTGATTTTCGAGACCGATGACGTGCTCACCCAGGACCACCGAAGTTTCTCGGTCTTCACACCCTATAAGCGTGCCTGGCTCAAGCGGCTCACTGAGGCAGACCTGACCAGCCACGCGGTCGCTCTGGACCAGCGGCTGGTCCTGGTCGATCCCGCCGCCACCCGGCTGCCGGAGCTGGGCGACCTGGGGTTCCAGCCCACGGACCTCGAAGCTCTGGGAGTCAAGCCAGGCGCAGCCGGCGCGAAGCCGCTGGTCGAGGACTTTGCACGGCGGATCGGTCGCTACCAGGCGACGAGGGATTACCCGGCGCTCAAAGGGCCGTCCTACCTGTCCGTGCATCTGCGGTTTGGCACGGTTTCGATCCGCTCGCTCGCCCGGCTGGCCTGGCAGACCTGCCAGTCAGACCCAGGGGCTGCAGAAGGCGCGCAGACTTGGTTATCGGAGCTGATCTGGCGCGACTTCTATTTTCAGATTCTCTGGCATCACCCGAGGGTCGTCCGCCAGTCGTTTCGTCCTGAATACGACGCGATCGACTGGGACGACGAGCCGGAGCTGCTGGCGGCCTGGTGTGAGGGCCGTACGGGCTACCCGCTGGTGGACGCCGCGATGCGCCAGCTCGAGCGCACGGGCTACATGCACAACCGCCTGCGCATGGTGACCGCGTCGTTCCTCAGCAAGGATCTTGGTATCGACTGGCGACACGGCGAGGCCTGGTTTGCGAAGAAGCTGATCGACTTCGACCTCGCCGCCAACAACGGCGGCTGGCAGTGGGCTTCATCGAGTGGCTGCGATGCGCAGCCCTACTTCAGAATCTTCAACCCGGTCACTCAGTCGGAACGGTTTGATGCCGAAGGTCGCTTCATCCGTCGTTACGTGCCTGAAATCGCCAAGCTGAACGAACGAGTGATCCATGCGCCCTGGACGACCTCACCCATCGAACTCGCTGCAGCCGGGATCACGCTCGGACAGACCTACCCCCAGCCCATCGTCGATCATGACCAGGCGCGCAAGCGCACGCTCGCGCGCTACGCGGTCGTGAAGCGGGCTGGGTGAAGCCGAACTCAGACCTCGACCATTTCGAAGTCTTCCTTGCGGGCGCCACATTCAGGACAGGTCCAGTTCATCGGCACATCCTCCCAGCGGGTGCCTGCTGCGATTCCCTCTTCGGGTAGGCCTGCGGCCTCGTCATAGATCCAACCGCAGATCAGGCACATCCAGGTCCGAAAGGGCTTGTCGGCATCAGTCGTCATCACGTGTCCTGGTTCAGGCCGGCTCGGCCGACTTGGGCT
>CAZAVT010000165.1:0-3021 GCA_964488395.1 uncultured Burkholderiaceae bacterium
CAACAAAAACCGCATCCTCTCGGCACAGATCTTCCTGGCCGATATCTCGACCTTTGGTGAGATGAACAAGGTCTGGGATGCCTGGGTGCCGCAGGGGCACACCCCGGCGCGTGCGACTGTGGAGGCCAAACTCGCCACGCCCGCCTACACGGTCGAGATCAAGGTCATTGCAGCCTGTTAACTCCGTAGGCGGGCCTGCGGCGGCCATCACCGCCAGCCGGCCTGATCGATGATGCGCGCAGCGCTTGCCTGGGATCGGGCCAATCGCTCGATCGATAGAGGGTCGGCCTTGAACGCTCCCAGAGATTCGAGCGCGGCGTTGCCGGTCTTGAGGCCCTTGACGACCGGCCACTCATTGTTGCCATTGGCAAGGTAGATCTGCGCCTCATCGCTCACCAGATATTCCAGAAAGCGCAGTGCCGCCGCAGGGTTGCGGGCGTAGCGCGCGATCCCTCCGCCGGTGACGTTCATGTGCGTGCCAGCGCCTGTCTGATCGGGCCAGATCATCGTCACCTTGCCCGCGATCTCGCGCTCCGCGGCTTTGGATGAGGTCATCAGACGCACCAGATAGTAGGTGTTGGTGAGGGCCACCTGACACTCGCCCAACGCCACCGAACTGATCTGGTCGATGTCGCCGCCGCGCGGCTTGCGCGCAAAATTGGCGACTACGCCGCGCGCCCAATCGATCGCGCCCGCCTCGCCGCGGTGCTCCACCACCGAACTGATGAGCGACAACATGTAGGGGTGCGCGCCCGATCGGGTGCAGACCTTGCCCTTGAGCTCCGGTCTCGCGAGATCCGAATAGTCCCTGACCAGATTCAACGAGGCCTGTGCCTTACTCACGACGATCACGCGGGCTCGACTCGACACCGCGAACCAGCTGCTGCCCTCGCCGCGGTCGGCTGAGCGCAGCGTGACTGGGATGCGGCTCTCCAGCACCGCCGATCGGACGGGCCTGAACAGCCCGTCCTCGTCCGCGCGCGCGAGGCGCGCGGCATCGACGAGCAGCAGCACGTCGGCAGGACTGCCACGGCCCTCGCTGCGCAGTCGCTCAAGGAGCGCTTCGTCCCCTGCCTCGATGCGGTTGATCCGGATCCCGGTTGCGCGGGTGAAGTTCTCGTAGAGCTTTTCATCGGTCTGGTAGTGGCGAGCCGAGTAGAGGTTCAGGGTCGAGGGGCTGGCGTCGGTCGCCCAGGCGGCGGAGCTGGTCGCCATCAGGGCGGCGACGAGGCTGGCAGCGGTTGAGCGCCGCATGGCATTGAGGAGCGTTAATGGCATCGTCATTAATCTTGAGATCAGCGACAGGGAGCGGAGGATCCGATAGCGGGGATCTTATTCTTAATAAGAATTATTCGCAAATGGCTTGTTGGCCGCATTGATCTGCGTACAATCAAAACGAATCCAAGCAAATAGATCCGGCCGACATGCGTCGGGATTTGCGACGGGCGGTCTTAGTTCGAAGAACGATTCCTGGGGGATCAATCGATGAATCGCAGTACGATGGCGCAGCAATCGATGGCCGAGTGGCATCGACGGTCGATCGCCGATCGCGAAGGGTTCTGGACCGAACAGGCGAACCTGATCGATTGGCACCGACCGTTCGATCGGGTACTGGACTACAGCCGTCCGCCGTTTTCGCGTTGGTTCGTCAATGGCGAGACCAATCTCTGCCATAACGCCGTGGATCGCCACGCGGCCACTCACCCGGAACGTACGGCGCTGATCTACGTCTCGACTGAAACCGGGCAGGAGGCTAGTTACAGCTTCGCCCAATTGCAGCGAGAGGTCGAGACCATGGCCGCGGCCATGCAGTCGCTGGGCGTGGTGCGCGGGGATCGGGTACTGATTTACATGCCGATGATCCCCGAGGCCGCCTTTGCGATGCTCGCTTGCGCGCGACTGGGCGCGATTCACTCGGTGGTCTTCGGTGGCTTTGCCTCGCACAGTCTCGCCTCCCGTATCGAGGATGCGACGCCCCGTCTGATCGTGAGCGCCGACGCGGGCTCTCGGGCCGGGAAGGTGATCCCTTATAAGGGGCTTCTCGATGAGGCGATCCGGCTCTCGCAGCACAAACCCGAGTCCGTGCTGATGGTCAATCGTGGCCTCGCGCCGCTCGATCTCCTTCCCGGTCGAGATCACGACTATGCGGCGCTGCGGGCGCGTTTCGGGCAGGCACGCGTGCCGGTGGTCTGGTTGGAGTCCAACGAGATTTCCTACACGCTCTATACCTCGGGCACCACGGGTCGTCCCAAGGGCGTGCAGCGCGATGTGGGTGGTTATGCGGTTGCGCTCGCCGCGTCGATGAAGTACATCTTCTGTGGCGCCCCGGGGGAGACCTATTTCTCGACCAGTGACATTGGCTGGGTGGTCGGCCATTCCTACATCATCTATGGCCCCCTGATTGCCGGCATGGCCACCTTGATGTACGAGGGTACGCCGCTGCGCCCTGATGCCGGCATCCTCTGGCAACTGGTCGAGCGTCACAAGGTCACCGTGATGTTCTCTGCGCCCACCGCGATCAGGGTCCTGAAAAAGCAGGATCCGTCCTGGCTCACCCGCTACGACACGAGCTCGTTACGAGCCCTTTTTCTGGCCGGAGAGCCACTCGACGAGCCAACCGCGCGCTGGATCTCGGAGGGCTTGGGTCGGCCAATCATCGATAACTACTGGCAAACCGAAACAGGCTGGCCGGTGCTCACGGTCGCACATGGCATCGAGCAAACGCCCACCCGCTTCGGCAGCCCGGGCGTGCCGATGTATGGCTACGATGTTCGGCTGCTCCACGAGCAGACCGGCGAGGAGGTCGGTGCCGATCAAAAGGGTGTGGTCGCCATCGTGCCGCCCTTGCCGCCAGGTTGCATGCAGACGGTCTGGCGCGACGATGAGCGATTCGTGAAGACCTACTTCTCGAACGTACCCGGACGCCAGGTTTACTCGACGTTCGACTGGGGCATTCGCGATCAGGACGGCTATTACTTCATCCTCGGTCGAACCGATGACGTGATCAATGTCGCTGGGCAT
>CAZAVT010000165.1:3054-8215 GCA_964488395.1 uncultured Burkholderiaceae bacterium
CGCGGTTGCCGAATGCGCGGTGGTTTGCTTCGCCGATGCGCTGAAGGGGAAGGACGCCGTCGGGTTCGCGGTGCTCAAGGACCCCTCGCGGGTGGTTGACCCCAAGGAGCGGCTGGCCCTCGAGGGCGAATTGATGGCGGTCGTTGATCGGCAACTGGGAGCGGTCGCGCGCCCGTCGCGCGTTTACTTTGTCAATGCGCTGCCCAAGACCCGCTCGGGCAAGGTGCTCCGCCGCTCGATTCAGGCGGTCTGTGAGACCCGAGATCCGGGTGATTTGACCACCATCGAGGATCCGGTTGCGCTCGAGCAGCTGCGTCAGGTGGTGTCGGGCGGCGCATGAGCCTGCGCGACTCGTTGCAGCCCGGCGTGCGCCGACGCGATCTGCTCGCCTGGGCGCTCTACGACGTCGCAAACTCCGGCTACACCACTGTGGTGCTCACGGCCGTCTTCAGCGCTTACTTCGTCGCGGCGATCGCAGGGAACGCCCCCTGGGCGAGTTTGGCGTGGACCGCCACGCTCGCAGTTTCGAGCCTGTTGGTCATGGTCACGATGCCCTTGTTTGGCGCCTGGGCGGATCTGCACGGCCGCCGCGGCTGGGTGTTGCGGCTGAGCACGTTGGGATGCGTGGTGGCCACGGCGCTCATGTCGCTTCTCGGTCCGGGAATGTTGGCTCCGGCGGTCGCACTGGTGATCGTCTCGAGCTATTGCTACACGGTGGGGGAAGCGACGATCGCGGCCTATCTGCCTGAAATTGCGCGCCCTGAGGCGCTGGGGCGGGTCTCGGGCTGGGGCTGGGGGCTCGGTTATTTTGGCGGCATGTTGACCCTTGGATTGTCGCTCGCATGGGTGCTGAGCGCGCCTTCAAGGGGGGAGAGCGCGGGCGAGGCCGTGCCCTTCACGATGCTGATCACTGCGCTGGTTTTCGCATTGGCCAGTCTGCCGACGCTGCTGCTGCTGCGCGAGCGACGCACGGGCCCGTCGTCCAGGATCTCGGCCGCTCCAGGCGCGAGCCTGCAGCAGGCGTTCGCCCGGCTGGGACAGACCTGGCACGAGTCGGGCGCCCTCATCGATCTGCGTCGGCTGCTGATGCTCGGTGCGGTCTATCAAGCCGGCATCGCGGTCGTGATCGCCTTGGCTGCGGTCTATGCGCAGCAGGAAATCGGCTTTACCGAAGTGCAGACGATGACGCTGATCTTCGCGGTCAATGTGGCGGCAGCACTCGGTGCCCTTGTTTTTGGCCACTTTCAGGACCGTGTCGGGCACTGTCGCGCGCTAGCGATCACGCTCGTGGGCTGGGTCGTGGTCTGCCTGCTCGCAGGACTAACCCGTCATGTCACGTTGTTCTGGATCGCGGCGACGCTGGCGGGCTTATGTATGGGATCGAGCCAGTCGGCGGGACGCGCCATGCTCGGTCGTCTTGCGCCGCCTGCTCGACTGAGCGAGTACTACGGCCTCTGGGCCTTTGCTGGCCGAGTGGCGGCGATCATTGGCCCGCTCACTTATGGGTTGGTGACCTGGGCGAGCGCAGGCGAGCACCGTCTCGCGATCCTGATCACCGGACTGTTTTTCGTGATGGCCTTGCTGTTGCTACGCGGACTCGACCTCGAACGCGGCGCGCGTGCGGCGAGGTCAACCGAGCGCGTCTGAGGCGCCTTGCGGCGATAGCGAGAGAGCAATCTGGTAAAGGCCTTCAAGCACCAGGTTATCAATGAAGCTGTACTCGATTGATAAGCGTGGCGCGGTTGCCCGGGCGGCGCCGCCCGACAGAATGCAACGCAGGTCGGGGTGATTGCGGCGATGGAGGAAATACATCCGCTCGATCGCACCCGCTTGCGCGTGAGCGCAACCCGTTGCGATCGCATCGACCGTCTGGCGCGGTAGGTCGACGTAGTCGCCCGGTGCATCAGGCAAGGTCGCGGTGTTTTGATGCAGGGCGCGTTGCATCAGGCCCAGGCCCGGCATGATGCCGCCACCGATGAATTCGCCTGCCGATGTCAATACATCGATCGTGGTGGCCGTGCCGCAAACCACGACCAATGCAGAGCGCTCGCCAAGGAGCGCGCGGGCCCCGATCAGCGCCGCCCACCGATCACAGCCGAGCGCCTTGGGATTGAGATAACCATTGCGAACGCCGCACTGCTCGGCGCGCGAGCTGATCCAGTGAGGTTCGGGCGCCTGGGGCCAGACTTCAAGCGCGCGCAGCACCGGGTTGGCGACCCGGGTTCCTGCCACGCTCGAGATCACGATCTGCTCGGGGCTCGGCAGGCGTCGCCACTCCGACATCACCATCGGGATCTCATCGAGCAGCACGCGCCCGAACTCCCGTACCTGCGACGCGGCACCGGACACGCCCTGAGCCTGCGAGGCGTACATGCCCCACTTGAAAAAGGTATTGCCGATATCGATGAGCAGGTGGCTCATGGTGAGACCTCAGTCGCGTGTTTCAGAGCGGAAGGCGCTACTGACCCCTTTACTGCGCGGCAGTGTAATACAGCCGACAAAATGGCGTGATTGCTCTTCCGGTCCGCACCACTGGGCCGCACCACAGTCCCGCCGCGGTCCAGGCGAGCGGCTGTTCGGTCAGGGATGACTTTGCCGTGCCGTTTGACAGCGCACCCGTCGTCGACAACAATCGAAGCCTGTTTGCCGGCTCCGGCCTGATTGGGCCGAATCCCGAGGTACTGACCCGGGTGAGCGCGTTGTCCCGTTCGAACCCGTCCTCTGGCCTGGAGCGCGATGGCGCGATCAGGCGATCCGCCCCGCCGGATCTCTTGCGAGTCGAACGATTTTGGAGTGAATGGATGCCGCACCTTGGGCGCTTGCTCGGCCATTTTTTCGCCCTGATGCCCCCGGTTCTGATCGGGCTCGCCGGTGCGGGATCGGGCTGGGTGCACGCGCAGG
Source organism: uncultured Burkholderiaceae bacterium (assembly GCA_964488395.1). GTDB lineage: Bacteria > Pseudomonadota > Gammaproteobacteria > Burkholderiales > Burkholderiaceae_E > SYIM01. The sequence goes on from CAZAVT010000165.1 coordinate 5,956, forward strand.
GTACTGGCAGCGCGAGCAGTGGGGCATCGGCCGCTGCGCCGACGACCTTGCGAGTCGTCATGCATTCGCCATTGATCGCGCTCGATCCGATCGCGAGCTCGGCCTATATCACGCGTGATCACGGCTACCTGATCTACGACACGCTGTTTGCGATCGACGCCAAGGGTGCGATTCAGCCGCAGATGGTCGAGCACTGGTCAGTCTCCGAGGATCGCCTCAGCTGGGAGTTCACGCTGCGTTCTGGCCTGCTCTTTCATGACGCCCAGCGAGTGACCTCAGACGACGTGATCGCCTCCCTCAAGCGATGGGCCGGGCGCGATGTGTTGGGCCAACGCCTCTTCAGGGACGTTCGCGAGATCGTCGCGATCGACCAGCAGACTTTCCGGATCCGCTTGTCCACGCCCTCGGGCCTGGTGCTTGATGCGCTCGCACGGCCGTCGTCTCATCCGCCCTTTATCATGCCCGCGCGGATCGCACAGTCGCCCCCTCATGTGCCGATCACCGAATTCGTGGGTTCGGGTCCGTTCATTTTCAAGGCTGACGAATTCGATCCAGCGGCGCTTGCTGTCTATGTCCGATTTGGTCGGTATCGGCCTCGTGCAGAGCCCGCCAGTGCGCTCGCTGGGGGCAAGGTTGCAAAAGTCGACCGCATCGAGTGGCGCGTGATGGAAGACCCGGCGCTTGCAGCGCGAGCGCTCGCCGCCGGTGAGATCGATCTCATCGAGCAGCCGTCGCCGGCCTTGATCGCTGAGCTTGCCTCGGTCAGCGGCATCAACCTGTTTCGCCAAAACCCGCTCGGCAATCAGTATGCGCTGCGCTTCAACAGCCTGAACAAGCCGCTCAACGACCCGCGCGTGCGGCGCGCGGTTCTGCTAGCGCTCGACCAGAAGGCGCTTCTGCAGGCCGTGCAGGGTGATCTCGGCGAGTATCGGCCCTGCAAGGCCCTGTTCGTTTGTCAAACCCCGCTCGCAAGCGAGGACGGGTTTGATGAGGTTCTCGAGGGGCGGCATGAGCTCGCGAGGCAACTCCTCGAGGAGGCGGGCTATGACGGTACACCGATCATTCTGCTTCATGCGACCGACCTCAAGATCCTTGCCGGACTCGCGCCCGAAGCCAAATCGCAGCTGGAGCGGGCAGGTTTCAAGGTCGATGTGCAGTCGATGACCTGGCAGGAATTGGTTGCGCGGCGCAACGTTCGAGGCGCTGGCGCCCAGAACGGCTGGCATGCCTTTTTCACCTCGTGGGCTGCAGCGGACGTTACACACCCAGTGGGCACCGCGTTTCTGAATGCAAATTGCGAGCAATCGATCCTGGGCTGGCCCTGTGATCCCGCGCTTGAGAAACTTCGCGAGGCCTTTGCGGCAGAGCTCGATGCGACACGCCGGATGGCGATTGTGCGTCGTATTCAGGAGCGTTTCGCCGAGTCGCCCACCCACGTCCACCTCGGACAATGGTTTCGCCCCATGGCTGTGCGCAGCAATATCGACGGCGTGGTCGAAGCACCCGTGCCGATTTTCTGGAATATCGAAAAGCGCTGAGCGCGCTCAATCGAGCGCGGCTGGCTCGGGGGGGGGCGCACGCCGGACCCAGTCGCTGGCCTCGTCATAGGCCTGCGCGAGTCTCAAGAGCGCCAAGTCTGCGCGTGGTGGGCCGATCAACTGCAAGCCCATGGGTAGGCCCAGTTCCCCGCCAAAGCCGGCCGGTACGCTGATCGCGGGACAGCCCGCCATGGTTGCGCCGATCGCCACTTCCATCCAGCGGTGGTAGGTATCCATAGGGCGACCTGCGATCGTCGAAGGCCAGCGCTCGGCGATGTCAAAGGGGAAGACCTGCGCGCTCGGCAAGGCCAGTACCTCATGGCGCTCGAAGAGATTGAGCAGGGTGCGGTACCAATCGGTGCGCGTTACCGAGGCTCGGTAGAAGTCGATTGCTGAGGTACCGCGCGCGCGCTCGATCTCCCAGAGAGCTTCCGGTTTGAGGAGCGCACGGCGCTCGGGGTCCTCGTAGTGGACCATCAGGTTGGCGCCAGTGTTGCAGCTGCGCAAGGCGAGCCACGCCTGCCAAAGACGCTCCATGTCAAAAGTCAGCGTTGCTGGCTCGACGATACAACCCAGGTCGGACAATGAGGCGAGCGCCTCTTCGCAGGTCTGCATCACGCCGTCTTCGTAGGCGAGGTGACCGCTCAGGTCGCCGAGCCAACCGATCCGCAGGCCCTTCTGGAATGGCTCGAGCGGTGCTGCAAAGCAGGATGGATCCTCAT
>CAZAVT010000166.1:0-1625 GCA_964488395.1 uncultured Burkholderiaceae bacterium
GAGCGGGCAGGACCGTCGGTTCCTGCTCCTTGCCGTCATAGTTCGGCTGGAAGTCGACCGTCTCTCGATCGATGTCGGCGAGCATTTCACCTGCGAGCTTCTCGAGCCGGCACTCGGTGTAGCGCATCGCCGCAGCGTTGTCGCCATCGACTGAGCCGAAGTTGCCCTGCCCATCGACGAGCGGGTAGCGCAAGGAGAAGTCCTGCGCCATCCGGACCAGGGTGTCGTAGATCGCGGAATCACCGTGGGGATGAAACTTACCCATGACGTCGCCGACCACCCGGGCACACTTCACATAGGGGCGGTTCCAGACGTTGTTGACCTCGTGCATCGCAAAGAGGACCCTGCGATGGACCGGCTTCAAACCGTCGCGCACGTCGGGCAGGGCACGACCGACGATCACGCTCATCGCGTAGTCGAGATAAGACCGGCGCATCTCCTCTTCGAGGCTGATCGGCAGGGTTTCTTTGGCGAATTGATCCATCAGGTGTCAGGCCTCGGGGGTGCGCTGGGGGGAGAAAATCCGGAGTGGAAAGCTAAACCTTTGAATTTTAACACCCTTGTGATCTAATCCGGGCCCGTGACACAGACCACGCTGATTCTCCCTGAATGGATCGCCACCGTTGGCCCGGGCGACCCGGTCCTGACCGCTCACGCCGTGGTGGTGGAGAACGGGCACATTGCTGCCGTGCTGCCGCGGGAAGCCGCCTGTGCGCAGTATCCCGAGGGCCAACGGATCGAGCGGCCCGGTCATTTGCTGACCCCTGGATTCATCAACTTGCATACCCACGCGGCAATGGCGTTGCTTCGAGGCTGCGGCGACGACCTGCCCCTGCAACGTTGGCTCGAGGAGTGCATCTGGCCCGCCGAGGCTCGGGTCGCCGGACACGACTTCGTCGCCGACGGGACGCTTCTTGCCGGCTACGAAATGCTGCTGGGCGGGGTCACCACCTTCAACGACATGTATTTCTTCCCCAACGCGAGCGCGGCCGCGGCCAGAACCCTGGGGATGCGGGCCTCGCTCGGCCTGATCGTGATCGGATTCCCGAGCGCCTGGGCCAGCACGCCCGCCGATTACCTGAAAAAAGGGCTCGAACTGCGCGACCGGTTGAACGATGATCCGATGCTTTCGTTCTGCCTGGCTCCGCACGCGCCCTATACGGTCGATGACGACACGTTCCGGCAGGTGGCCATCCTGGCCGACGAACTCGACCTGCCCGTGCACATCCACGTGCATGAGACGGTCAGCGAGATCGAGGCCGGTTTCAGGCAGCACGGGCTTCGACCACTGGCGCGCCTGGAGAGACTGGGCCTCGTAACGCCGCACCTGATCGCCGTGCATGCGGTCCACCTGCAACCGGTCGAGATCGCGCTCCTTGCTGAGCGTGGCGCCAGCGTGGCCCATTGCCCCCATTCGAATCTCAAACTCGCGAGCGGGATCGCGCCGATGCCGGCGCTCCTCGACGCTGGCGTCACCGTCGGCATCGGGACGGATGGCTCGGCCAGCAACAACCGCCTCGACCTGCTGGGAGAGGCTCGGACGGCGGCCCTGCTCGCCAAGGGCACGAGCGGCCGGGCCGACTGCTGGCCAGCGCCCCGGCTGCTGCGTAGCCTCACGCTGGACG
>CAZAVT010000166.1:1635-1966 GCA_964488395.1 uncultured Burkholderiaceae bacterium
CGCCCGGGCTCTCGGGCTCGACGCGAGAATCGGGAGTATCGAACCGGGTAAGAGTGCCGACTTGGTGAGCTTTGATCTCGGCGCGATCGAACTGCAACCGGTTTATGACCCGGTCTCGCAGTTGGTCTACGCGGCCGGTCGCGAGCACCTGCAGGATGTCTGGATTCAAGGCGAACCTGTTGTTAGTAAACGACAACTCAAATCAGACCGAGCGCAGAATGCGGTTAATGAAGTAGTGGGACGCACCCTGCTGTGGCAAAATCGAGTTCGTTTAGCGCCTTGAGCGCTCGTACCGTCGCGGCAAGTCAGCCCTTTGTTGGCGAGGTCGAGG
>CAZAVT010000166.1:1976-8175 GCA_964488395.1 uncultured Burkholderiaceae bacterium
TTTGCCGTGCCTGAGCGCACCCAAGAGAGGAGCACTATGAAAAAGCAGGTTCAACTGGCCCTCGCGGCCGCGACGGCTGCGCTGGTCGCAGTGTCGATGCCGGCCTTCGCCCAGAAAGTCGACGCCAAAAACCCCAACGGCTATGTCACCAGCCCCGACCTGAGCGTGGTCAAGAGCGGTGCAGGCCTGTGCTGGCGCACCGGTACGTTCACTCCGGCCAACGCAATCGCCGGCTGTGACGATGACCTCCTGCCCAAGCCCGCTCCGGCTCCTGCGCCACGGGTCGCTCCGCCGCCCCCGCCCGCCCCGGCCCCCGCGCCGGTCGCCCCGGCACCGGTCAGCCAGAAAGTGACCTTCTCGGCGCAGACGCTGTTCGACTTTGACAAGTCGGTCGTCAAGCCCGAAGGTCGTGCGGCTCTGGACGGTTTGGTCAACCAGATCAAGGGCATCACGCTCGAGGTGGTGATCGCCGTGGGCCACACCGACTGGATTGGCTCCGACGCGTACAACCAACGCCTGTCCGTGCGTCGTGCCGAAGCCGTCAAGGCCTATCTTGTCAGCAAGGGTGTTCCAGCCAACCGCATCTACACTGAGGGCAAGGGCAAGAAGCAGCCCGTCGCCGACAACAAGACGGCTGACGGCCGCGCCAAAAACCGTCGCGTCGAGGTCGAAGTCATCGGTACGCGCCCGACCGGCCGCTGATCCGGCAAGGATCGAGGCCCTCTGCGCCGCCCCTGCGGCGCACGAGTCGAAACCCCGTCCCTGTGGCGGGGTTTCTTTTTTGATCGGCCACAATGTTCGTTCCATCTCACCGTACGCTGCAGCCATGACCGTCGCCCGCCCGAGTTCCGAACGAACGGCCAACGTTGATCCTGCCGAACTGGCCAAATTCCAGGCGCTGGCCGCAAAATGGTGGGATCCGCAGTCCGAATTCAGACCTCTCCACGAGATCAATCCCCTTCGGCTGGGTTGGATCGAATCGCTTCAACCGCTCAACGGACGTCGCGTTCTCGACGTGGGTTGTGGTGGAGGAATCCTGGCCGAAGCCATGGCTGCCCGGGGCGCCGAGGTGTTCGGCGTTGACCTCGCCCAGCGCTCGCTCAAGGTCGCCGAGCTCCATGCCCTGGAGTCGGGCGCGAGCGTGCGCTACGAGGAAATCTCGGCCGAATCATTGGCCGAGCGTGAGCCGTCGAACTTTGACGTCGTGACCTGCATGGAGATGCTCGAGCACGTGCCCGATCCGGCATTGACCGTGCGGGCTTGCGCGCGCTTGGTCAAACCCGGTGGCTGGGTGTTTTTCTCGACCATCAACCGTAATCCCAAGTCCTTCCTGTTCGCGATCATCGGCGCGGAGTACATCCTGCAGTTGCTACCTCGGGGCACACACGACTACGCGAAACTGATCCGTCCCTCTGAGCTCGCCGGCGCTGCACGCAGCGCCGGGCTGGACCTGAGGGCGAGTTGCGGACTCACTTACAACCCCCTCACCCGGGTCTACCGGCTGAGTCCACGCGATCTCAGCGTCAATTACCTCTGCGCCTTCCAGCGCAGTGCCGAGGCATGAAACTCATCGCACAACCAGCCGCCGTTTTTTTCGATCTCGACGGCACGCTCGCCGACACGGCGGGCGATCTGGCCGCGCCGATCCATCAGATGCGTGCCGATCGGGGACTCGCGCCGCTCGACGAGGCGCTGCTGCGACCCTATACCTCACGCGGTGCGCGAGGGCTCATCGGTCGAGGCCTCGGCGTCGCCCCGGATCATCCCGACTACGAAGCACTCAGGCTCGATTTCCTGGGTCGATATGAGCAGGCCATGCTGTTGCGCACGGTGCTCTTCGAGGGCATGGCAGCGGTTCTGACTCACCTGGAGTCTGCCGGGATCGTGTGGGGCGTGATCAGCAACAAGTCGGAGCGCTATGTGCGGCCGATCCTCGCAGGACTGGGGCTGCTCGAACGCTCGGTCTGCGCAATCGGCGGCGACACAACGCCTTTTGCCAAACCCCATCCTGAGCCGCTGCTTGCAGGCGCAAGACTCGCATCAGTCGATCCGAGGCGATGCGTCTACATCGGCGACGATCGACGAGACATCGAAGCGGGTCGAGCCGCTGGCATGATCACCGTTGCCGCGAGCTATGGTTACTGCGGCGACGGCGAGCCGCCGTCCCGATGGGGCGCGGACCATCTGATCGACCGCCCGGGCGCCTTCATCGACCTCCTCGATAAGCGCTGACAGCGCCGCGTGGGCGGGCCCGGCTCAGCCCTCGGCGAGCCGACGAGACAGGTGATCCAGAGCCTCCTGGACCTGATCGATTAGGATGAGGCAGAGATCGCCTTCCCCGACCCGCGCCAGCGCCTCGTCAATGGCTAAGAATTCGCCCCGCACTTCATCGACCCGCTGGGTGCGTCGCGCGCCAACCAGACCCTGCCTGAGCAGTGCCAGCACCTCGCCGTCGGCGCGGCCCCGCTGGGCCGCATCCTGATAGAGGATCACTTCGTCAAAGTACTGGCCGACGATGACGGCCTGCTCGCGAATATCCTGATCTCGCCGGTCACCCGCTGCACTGATGACAATCAGGCGACGGCGGGCCGGCATCGACTGGGCGGCCGCACCGAGTGCGCGAATCGCATCCGGATTGTGGCCGTAATCGGCGATGAGTGTCGCCCCTCGGTATGCGAAAACGTTGAACCGGCCTGGCACGGTCCCGGCATCGCTTTCGAACCGCGCCAGCGTGTCCGAAATCAGTGCCCAGTCGATCTCCAGGGCCCACGCCGCAGCCACCGCGGCAAGGACATTTTCAACCTGGAAGGCAACGCTACCCGCCCGAGTGACCGGCACGCCTGAGAGATCGATGCGGTGGATCTCCTGCGTGCCGCGACAGGCGACGATCTGGCCGTCCGCGACGTGGACCGTCGGCAGGCCCAGTGCGCGATGCCGGGTCATCACAGGTAGCGACGGATCGAGCGCGAAAAAGATGACCGAGCCCGGACAGGTCTCCTGCATCGCCACAACGTGAGGATCGGCGGCATTCAGAACCGCATGACCAGACGGGGCGACGTTGTTGACGATCACTCGCTTGAGCAGCGCCAGGTCCTCGACGGTGTTCAGAAAATTGAGCCCAAGATGATCGCCCGCACCGAGATTGGTCACCACGGCAACCTGACAGCGATCAAAACCCAGACCTTCGCGCAGGATACCCCCGCGGGCGGTTTCGAAGACTGCGGCATCGACGAGCGGGTGCATCAGCACGTTACGCGCGCTGCGCGGTCCACTGCAATCGCCGGTATCGACGCACTGACCGTCGACGAAGACACCCTCGGTGCTCGTCAGGCCGACCCGCTTGCCCGTTGCCGCGAGAAGGGCGGCGATCAGCCTGACGGTGGTCGTCTTGCCGTTGGTGCCGGTCACCGCGACCGTCGGGATCCGGCCATCATCCCCGTCCCGAAAGACCAGACGAATGATCGCATCGCCCACGTCACGGCCCTTGCCATACGATGGGCTGATGTGCATTCGCAATCCGGGCGCAGCGTTGACCTCCACCACCGCACCGCCCTGCTCCTCGAGCGGTTGGAGCACGTTGTCGCAGACCAGATCGATCCCGGCAATGTGCAGGCCGACGACCCGCGCAGCCTCGACCGCCCGCGCGATGATCTCCGGATGCACCTCGTCGGTCACATCGGTCGCGCTGCCGCCCGTGCTGAGGTTGGCGTTGTTGCGCAACACCACGCGCACGCCTTTCTGTGGGATCGAGTCGGCGTCAAAGCCCTGCTCGCGCAAGCGCGCGAGCGCGATGTCATCGAAACGGATCCGGGTGAGCGAACTGGCGTGGCCTTCGCCGCGCCGCGGATCGCGGTTGACTTCCTCTACGAGGGCCCGAATGCTACGTTCGCCATCGCCGATGACGTGCGGCGGATCCCGGCGCGCCGCGGCGACGACCCGATCACCAATCACCAGAATCCGATGGTCGTGTCCGGGAATGAAACGTTCGACCAATACGCTGGAGCCGTGTTCGAGCGCGGCTCGATAAGCCTTCTCGATCTGGGTGGGCTCGGTCAGGTTGACGGTCACGCCTTTGCCCTGGTTGCCATCGCGAGGCTTGACCACCACCGACCCCCCGAGCTCGTTCAGGGCGGCAATGGCCTGCTCGGCGCTTCGGACCACGCGACCGACGGGCACTGGGACGCCGACCGCCTGGAGCAGTTGCTTGGTCAATTCCTTGTCCTGGGCAATCGACTCGGCGATCGCACTGGTGCTGTCGACTTCAGCCGCCTGGATGCGTCGCTGTCGTGACCCCCAGCCAAACTGAACGAGGCTGCCGTCGGTCAGGCGCCGCATCGGGATACCGCGCAGCGCCGCCGCCTGTGCGATCGAGCCGGTACTGGGCCCCATCCGGATATCCTCGTCGAGGGCTTTCAGGCGCGACAACGCAGCCGCCGAATCGAAAAGGGCACCCGATTGCGCAGCCTGGTAGAGGCTGATGGCCAGATCCATGGCGAGACGGCCCACTGCCTCTTCGCTGTACTGGACGACGACCTGAAAGACCTCGGGTTCAGAGGTCGCGGCAGTCCGACTGAAGGATACCGGGCAGCCCGCCTCGGCCTGCAAGGACAGGGCAGCAACTTCGAGGGCATGCGCCGCGCTGACTGGGCCCTCAAAGCCCGCAGGCCTGAGGGTCCCGATCTGCGGAAACCGTGCCCGCAGACGCTGCTCAAGTTCGGGAATCGAGTCGATCGACAGTTCCTCGCGCGTGCAGCGCACGACCGCCTCGATCGAGGTCTGACGGCTCCAGAGGTTGGGCCCTCTGAGCGCCCTGATGCGGCTCACTTCCATCGTCTGGGCCCTAACAACTGATTGGGGAGAAAACGCACGGCTTGGCCCGATTGCGCTAACGCCGAGCCAGCGCGCCGAATTCGAAGGTCTCGAGGCCCGCTTCGATCAGGCCCGGAGCAAGACCAGCCGCCCAGCCCGCGGCAACCGCCGCAAGAAGAGCCTGCTTGCTGCTGAAGGCAGGGACCCCGTGAGGGGCATGCCCTGCCTCGACGGGCAGCGCCGAGAGACAAGCCGCCCGGATCGGCAGGCTCGCCAGGCGCTCCTCGCCCTGCATGAGAACCACCGCATCGCCCATCGAGGCCACCCAGCGACGCCCGCGCGCTCGGTGCGCATTGATCGCTTCCCCGTCGGCATCGAGCCCAAAGAACACGATCTCCCCGTCACACAAGTCGGCGAGCGAGACGCAGCGCTCGTCGTCCGCGTTGAGTACAGCGGCACCGTGAGCGAGCACCACGTCGATCTGGGTCCGCAAGACCTTCCAGAGCAGATCGGGCGAGTCGATATAGCGCTCAGGAATCAGAGCGTCAGGCTCGATCAGGGTCACGACGCCGATACTGGCGCGATCGTAGGCCAGCCCTTCGTCGAGCATTGAGCGCACCGAGTGTTCGAAGACCGCCTGGTCGACCGAAGGGTTGATCAGCAGGCGTCGGCCCGAGGCCCAATCCGTGCAGTCACCAGTCGCGATCCGGCGTTCGCCGACATGCAAGCCCTGGCGGGTCGCCAGACCCGTCCGTGCGGATCCAAGACGCATCAAGTGGCCAATCAGGGTGGCGGTGGGCGTCGTCCCCGACGTACCCGAGACCCCGATCACCGGGATGCGACCATCCTCTGCCTCGCCAAACAGATGGCCAACGATGACAGCACCGATCGGCTCGGGCGGCGCGCCAGGGGGATTAATATGGGCTGAGAGCCCCGGCCCGGCATTGACTTCGACCACCGCACCCCGCTGCTCCAAGATCGAACGCTCGATGTCCTCGACGACCAAGTCGATACCAGCGATATCCAGACCGACGGCGCGCGTCGCGAGAATCGCCAGACGGGCGGTCTCCGGATGAACCAGGGTCGTACAGTCAAAGCACACGTTGCCGTTGCGCTGCACCAGAACCCGCTCGCCCACGGGCGGCACGGACTCGGGCTGGTAGCCCTGACTGGCCAGATCGATGCGGGTGGCTGAGTCGATCCCGATGGGGTTGAGCGGACTGCCGATCACCCCGCTACGCAGAGGGTCGGAGTTGAGCTGGCTGGCAATTAACTCACGGATCGTCGAGCGGCCATCACCGGTCACGAATGCAGGCTGGCCACGGGCTGCAGCGGCCAGACGATCCCCTACGATGATCAAGCGATGCTCGTTGCCGCGCACATAGCGCTC
>CAZAVT010000167.1:0-6646 GCA_964488395.1 uncultured Burkholderiaceae bacterium
CGCCGACGTTGTCGGCGATCACCGCGGGGTTGCGCGGGTCGTCCTCGGGGATGCCAGCTTCCACCTTGCCCACCAGATCCGCGCCGACATCAGCACCCTTGGTGAAGATACCGCCACCCAGTCGCGCGAAAATCGAGATCAGCGACGAGCCAAAGGCGAGACCAATCAGGGGCTTGATGACGTGGTGGAGGTCTTTCATCGCCTCGGCCGATGCCGTGTTGACCAGGAAGGCGTAGTAGCCCGCCACACCGAGCAAGCCCAGACCGACCACCAGCATGCCGGTGATCGCCCCACCGCGGAACGCAACCGCGAGCGCCTCGTTGAGCCCCTGCGTGGCTGCCTGCGCCGTACGCACGTTGGCACGGACCGAGACATTCATGCCGATATAGCCGGCTGCCCCTGAGAGGATCGCGCCGATCGCAAAGCCGATCGCGGTGAGCAGACCGAGCCCCGGAACGACGGCGATGATGATGAACAGGGCAATACCGACGATCGCAATCGTCCGGTATTGGCGGTTGAGGTAAGCCTTCGCGCCTTGTTGGATGGCCTGCCCGATTTCCTGCATCCGGGCGTTGCCCGCGTCGAGGCTCAGGATCCAGCGGCTCGAGACGATGCCGTAGAGCACCGCGAGTACACCACAGATCAGAGCGAGCCAGAGACCCGCCACGCTTGCCGTCATGTTCATCCTCCGTTCTGGATTTCGATTTTATGAAACCGACGGATTCTACAACGAGCCCCTGACGGCGCGTAGCGCACCTTGCGGGTCTCAGCCGGCAAGCGCCTCTAGGGCCCGCGCTGAGATCTCGTCGACGCTCCCGACCCCGGAGATGCGCCGATACCGTGGCGCACCCGGCTGGCCGCCGGTGGCCCACTGGCTGTAGTAGTCGACGAGCTGGCGGGTCTGAGCCTGGTAGACGTCCAGGCGCTTGCGTACCGTGGCTTCCTTGTCGTCATCTCGCTGCACCAGCGCTTCACCGGTGACGTCATCCTTGCCAGCCACCTTGGGCGGGTTGAAACGAAGATGATAAGTTCGCCCGCTCGAGAGGTGCACCCGTCGCCCGCTCATGCGCTCGATGATGTCGGCATCGGGCACGTCGATCTCGAGCACGAAGTCGATCCCAACCCCTGCGTCATTCATCGCATCGGCCTGAGGGATGGTGCGCGGAAAGCCGTCGAATAGGTATCCGGAGGCGCAGTCGGGCTGGGCAAGCCGATCCTTGACCAGGCCAATGATGATGTCGTCGGAGACCAGGCCACCTGAATCCATCACCTTCTTGGCCGCGAGGCCGAGCGGCGTGCCGGCCTTGACCGCCGCGCGCAACATGTCGCCGGTGGAGATCTGCGGGATCCCAAAACGGCGGGTCAACACGGCCGCCTGGGTGCCTTTGCCGGCGCCGGGGGCGCCCAGAAGGATCAAACGCATCGGGAACCTCTCGAAATGACCGATCGAGGCTACGCGATCGGAGCTTGACCGGTCAAGCCAGTCAGGTGCTCGCCGCGTGCTGCCACGCGGCGCGTACCCGTTCGAGGTCCTCGGCGGTGTCAACGCCCCCGGGCGGCGGTTCGTTCGTCTCGTGAACCGCGATGGCCTCGCCGTGCCACAGCGCGCGCAATTGTTCGAGCGACTCGAGTCGCTCGATGGCGGCCGGTTCGAGCCTGGGAAAGCGACGAAGGAATCCGACCCGGTACGCATAGAGGCCGACGTGCCGCAAGGGCAGGCCCGCGCCGGCAAGACCCGTCGACACCGGTTGTCCCGATGGCTCCGGGCTGAGCCAATTCGCACCGCGCTCCCAGGGGATCGGGGCACGACTGAAGTAGAGGGCCCGGCCCCGCCGATCGGTGACCACCTTCACGACGTTGGGGTTCAGGTAATCGGCCCGATCGGAGATCGCATGCGCGGCAGTGGCGATCGAGCAGTCGGGTGATGCGACCAGGCGAGCAGCGACCGCCGCCACCAGCGATGGCGGGATCAGCGGCTCGTCGCCTTGAACATTCACGACGATGCTTGTTTCATCGAGGGCCATGAGTTGGGTCGCCTCAGCCAGCCGATCCGTGCCCGTCGGGTGGTCGGCCCGGGTCAGGATGGCCTCGAACCCGGCCGCTCTCACCACTTGTGCGATCTGTTCGCTGTCGGTGGCCACCGCGACCCGGCTGGCGCCGGATCGCGCTGCTCGTTCGGCCACGCGAACGACCATGGGACGTCCGCCGATTTCCGCCAGTGGCTTATCGGGCAGGCGGGTCGACGCGAGGCGAGCAGGAATCAGAGCGATGAAATCGACGCCTGCTGCAGGCTGACCGGTCACGAGGCGCATTCGCCGTCGTCGAGTTGGCGGGCTTCGTCCACCATCATCCGCGGAATGCCATCGCGGATCGGGAAAGCCAGTCGGTCGGCGGCACAACTGAGCTCACCGTCGAGCGTACCGCCGTCGGGCCGTGCTCGCGCGCGCTGATGCCGCAGCGGGCCCTTACAAACCGGACAAACCAGGATTTCGAGCAGTCTTGATTCCACTTAACGCTCCCATCAGCCAGTCGACGAGGGCCGGGTCGGCCCGCGCGGCCACGCGCAGCACCCAGCAGCGCTCATCGGCAAAGCCACGGCATTTTACGGCGTCCTTGGACGTCATCACCACGACCGGTGCCGCAATCGAGGCGAGCAGGTCAGGGCTGATCGGTGCGTGGTCTGGCAGCGTCAAGCGGGTCTGCACTCGAATCCCGCAGGCGGCCAGACTGGCGAAAAATCGGGTCGGCTGGCCAATCCCTGCGAGCGCCGCAACCGACTGCTCGCCCAGACGATCGCGGAAGGCGGCAGGGTCGAGCGGCTCCGAACCATTCGGGCGACAAAAACCGACCGTCTCGACCTGAAAGTCAAAGCGCCGCTCCGCTTGGATCTCCGGCGGGGGCTCGGTCTCGTTGAGTGCGATCGCCTGCAGGCGGCCACCGGGCGGCAGCGGCTCGCGCAAAGGCCCCGCGGGCAGCAGCCGTCCGTTGCCCAGTCCACGTTCATCAAACACCACCAGCTCGATGCTGCGCGGCAGATGGCGATGCTGCATGCCGTCATCCGCGATCACCAGATCGAGGTCGGGGTGCGCCGCGAGGAGGCGGGCGAGCGCCTGATCACGGCGTCGGCCAGCGGCCACCGGACAGCCGCTCTCAAGGGCGAGCAGCACAGCTTCGTCGCCGTGTTCCCTAGGGTCGTCGGACGGGGCGACCAGGCGGGCATCGGACCGGCTGGCGCCATAGCCGTTGCAGAGGAGGCCGATCCGCAGGCCGCGGGCCCTGAGCGCTTGCGAGACCCCGATCACAAGCGGCGTCTTACCGGTGCCGCCGGCGACCAGGTTACCGATGATCAGGACCGGAGGAGAGGGCGGCGGCAATGCATGGATTGCGGCTCGAGCCGCTCTCGCGTGACGTTGCGTCAGCAGGGCCAGCGGCGAAAGCGCCAGGGCCAGGATGCGGGCGACCAGGCCATGCCCGAACCACAGTGCGTGGAAGGCGCTGCCCAACCAGGCCCGGACCTGATTCATGCCATCAGCCCCGGGGTTTGGCGAGGTGTCCGGTGGCCGTCCGTCGGGTAAGTGTCGCGGGTCGGTCGCGGACCGGCGCTGCGGCGCGCCTCTTCGGGTTTCGCGGCACAATGGCGTCCCGCGAGCGCGGACATCGCTTTGTTGTGGACAAGTCTGTGCATAAGATCTCCGAAACAGTCCCCGATCGTCGTTCGATTGACGCCAATGCAGTCGGATCGCTCTCGGGAACGAAAAATTTTTCCAATTGAATCATATATTTGTGTAAGGCCTTGCGGCGACTCAAAGGCCAGAGGCCAGACACCGCATCGGAGCGGGACGTGTGGATAGATTGATCCCTGCAACCCCCTTCAGGACTGGATCGGCGAAAACGGACGCCGATTTTTCAAGGGATTTGCTGACAATCTCCCGGCTGAACCGCATGGTCGCTGGGCTTTTGGAGCGAAGTCTACCGATCGTCTGGGTCGTTGGAGAGATTTCCAATTTCACCCGCGCGGCGAGCGGGCACTGGTATTTCACCCTTAAGGACGACGCGGCTCAGGCGAAAGCGGTGATGTTTCGCGGTCGCGCGCAGCAGGCGGGGTTTGTCCCCCGCGAAGGCGACAAGGTCGAGGTGCGGGCGCTTGCCACTCTCTATGAACCCAGAGGTGATTTTCAGCTCAATGTCGAGGTGATGCGCCGATCTGGGGCGGGCGACCTGCACCAGCGATTCCTGCAACTGAGGGCCCGACTGCAGCAAGAGGGCCTTTTCGATGCCGCTCGCAAGCGCAGTCCGCCGCGGCTGCCCCGACGGATCGGTGTGATCACCTCGCTGCAGGCGGCAGCGCTTCGTGATGTACTGATCACGCTCGCCCGACGAGCTCCCCAGATCCCGGTGGTCATTTACCCAGCACCGGTGCAGGGTCCCGATGCGCCGGCCGCGCTGATCGCTGCACTTGAGCGAGCCGGCGAGCGTGCGGAGTGCGAGGTTCTGCTTCTGGTCCGAGGTGGAGGCTCGATCGAGGATCTTTGGGCCTTCAACGACGAGGCCCTTGCTCTCGCGCTCGCGGTCTCGCCGATCCCTGTGATCTGCGGGGTCGGCCATGAGAGCGATGTCACGATTGCCGATTTCGTCGCCGATCGGCGCGCGCCGACCCCTACCGGCGCCGCTGAAATGGCCGCGCCCGAACGCCGGGAATTGATCGATGAGCTCGAGCAGGCGGTGTTTGCACTCAGCAGAGCCTTCTCCCGCCAGGTCGAACGGGCCAGCCAGCGGCTCGACATGCCGGTGCGGATGCTGCGGCCTCCCTCGGCGCAGTGGCGCGCGCGTGCCCACCGGCTCTCGCTGATCAGCCAGCGGCTTGCCAGTCAACAGGCGAGCCGGCTTGAGCGCGCCCGGCAGCGCTGGCTGCGGGCCTGTGACCGCTTGCGTGCGCCAGCGTTCGCGACGAACGCGAGACGGGTCGAGTCCCTCGCGCAGCGGCTTGCCCAGGCCTTTGGCCGGGCGCAGGAGCGGCGCCTTGAGCGCGCCAGTCGGCTGGAGGGTGCCCTCAGCCTGGTCAGTCCCCAGGCCGTGCTCGAGCGTGGATACGCGATCGTGCGTGATTCAGCCGGCCGGCTGGTTCGCTCCAGCGAGGGCCTGCTGCCCGGTGAGGCCCTGCGGGTTCAACTCGCGCGGGGCGAACTCGATGCCAGGGTCTGCGCGCCGTCGGGCGATTCCCCAGACCGCGCAAGCGGTCCTCGTTGAGACCCGGCTGGAATGGGCCTAGAATCCGCGCTCGTCGCTGGTCCCGGCCCGCTCCGGCCCGCAGACCTTTTCATCCCACAAAGAGGACTTCGATCATGGAACACACTCTGCCCGCCCTGCCGTATTCGCCCGACGCGCTCGCGCCTCACATGTCGAAGGAAACCTTCGAATTCCATCACGGCAAGCACCATCAGGCTTACGTCACCAATCTCAACAACCTGATCAAGGGCACCGAGTTCGAATCGATGGGCCTGGAGGACATCGTTCGCAAATCGAGTGGTGGCGTGTTCAACAACGCCGCACAGGTCTGGAATCACACGTTTTTCTGGAACTGCATGAAGCCCGCCGGCGGCGGTTCACCGAGCGGCAAGCTCGCCGCTGCGATCGACGCCAAGTGGGGTTCGCTCGCCGCCTTCAAGGAGGCCTTTGCCAAGAGCGCCGTCGGCAATTTCGGCTCTGGCTGGACCTGGCTCGTGCGCAAGGCCGATGGTAGCCTCGACATCGTCAACACCAGCAATGCCGCGACGCCGCTCACCACGGGCGACAAGGCGTTGCTCACGGTCGACGTCTGGGAGCATGCCTACTACGTCGACTACCGCAATGCGCGGCCCAAGTTCGTCGAGACCTTCCTGAATCACCTCGTGAACTGGTCCTTTGCCGAGGCGAATTTCGCCGCCTGATCGAGGACCGATCAAGCTGCGCGTGTCCTCCTGATCGGGAAGTCCCGGGTCGGTCTCGATCAGGGGCGCGCGCTCACCTCGGGCAGACCCAGCCGCTGCCCGGCCGCAAGACCACGTCGCTCGAACCAGCCCTGCTCCATCTCCAAGGCCAGCCGTACCGCTTCGGCCGGGCAGTGGGGATTCTCGGTCAGGGGCTGCATGTCAGCGATGTTGACGATCCGCCCATCATCGGCGAGGAAGGCGATCGACAACGGCAGCAGCGTGTTGCGCATCCAGAAGCAATGGCCATCCCGTTCGGGGAAGACGAAGAGCATCCCCTGATTCGGACCCAGGCTGCGGCGGTGCATGAGTCCAATGCTGCGGGTGGCCGGGGTTGCGGCGAGTTCAGCCCGGATTCGGTGCAGCCCGGCGCTGATCTCGACGATCGGCAGGCCGGACTGCGGAACGCCCGGCGCTGTTTGCGCCTGCGTGAGCGAGGTGGCGAGCGCCGCCACGAGCGCCGCAACGAGCAAGACGGATAGCCTTCGCCCAATTTTCGTCACCATCTTTTCATCTCTCCGATTGGACTCCGAGGCGTCGAGCGCAGCCCGATTGGGCTCGCGATCGGGCATAATTCGCCTCCGTCAGACGAGCCGCGCCTGAACAAGAACGAGCACCGTAATCAGGAGGAGTTTCCATGTATCAGCATATCAAGATCCCCACTTCGGGTGAGAAGATCC
>CAZAVT010000167.1:6656-7254 GCA_964488395.1 uncultured Burkholderiaceae bacterium
CTTCCCTACCTCGAGGGTGACGGCACCGGCCTGGACATCACGCCGGTGATGCTGAAGGTCGTCGACGCGGCCGTCGCCAAGGCCTATGGCGGCCGCCGCAAGATCCACTGGATGGAGATCTATGCGGGCGAGAAGTCGACCCGGATCTACGGGCCGGACGTCTGGCTGCCCGAGGAGAGCCTGCACGCGGTCAAGGATTACGTGGTCTCGATCAAGGGCCCGCTCACGACTCCCGTCGGTGGCGGCATCCGCTCACTCAATGTCGCGCTGCGCCAGGAGCTCGACCTCTACGTGTGTCTGCGTCCGGTCCGCTACTTCAAGGGCGTGCCCTCACCCCTGCGCGAGCCGGAGAAGACCGATATGGTGATCTTCCGCGAGAACTCCGAGGATATCTACGCCGGTATTGAGTGGGCGGCCGAGTCCGAGGGGGCCAAGAAACTGATTCAGTTCCTGACCAGTCAGATGGGCGTGAAGAAGATCCGCTTCCCGGCCACCTCCGGCATTGGCGTGAAGCCAGTCTCCCGCGAGGGCACCGAGCGGCTGGTGCGCAAGGCCTTCCAGTACGCGATCGACAATGACCAGCCTTCGGTGACCCTGG
>CAZAVT010000167.1:7264-7652 GCA_964488395.1 uncultured Burkholderiaceae bacterium
CGAAGGTGCGTTCCGGGACTGGGGTTACGCGCTTGCGCAGAAGGAGTTCGGTGCCGAGCTCCTCGACGGTGGGCCGTGGATGCAGTTCAAGAACCCCAAGACCGGCAAGATGATCGTGGTCAAGGACTCCATCGCCGATGCCTTCTTGCAACAAATCCTGCTTCGGCCCGCCGAGTACAGCGTCATCGCGACGCTGAACCTGAACGGCGATTACGTCTCCGACGCTCTCGCTGCCCAGGTTGGCGGTATCGGCGTCGCGCCGGGGGCCAATCTCTCCGACTCGGTCGCGATGTTCGAGGCGACGCACGGCACCGCGCCCAAGTACGCCGGCAAGGACTATGTCAATCCAGGCTCGGAGATCCTGTCCGCGGAGATGATGCTGCGCCAC
>CAZAVT010000167.1:7662-8110 GCA_964488395.1 uncultured Burkholderiaceae bacterium
AGCAAGAAGGTGACGTACGACTTCGCTCGGCTCATGGAGGGGGCCACCCAGGTGTCCTGCTCGGGCTTCGGTCAGGTGATGATCGACCACATGTAAGCCAGGATCGCCGGCGCTCGCTGGCCATTCCGTCCAAGAAAAACCCCGGCTCGATGGCCGGGGTTTTTTCTCCCATCCGGAGCGGTTCCGGACAGGGGTTCAGGGAGGTCAGGCGCCCTGAATATTCGACGCCTGCTTGCCTTTCGGCCCCTGAACGACGTCGAACTGAACCTTCTGCCCTTCCTTCAGGCTCTTGAAGCCGGCCATCTGGATCGCGCTGAAGTGCGCGAACAGATCCTCACCGCCGTCGTCCGGGGTGATGAAGCCGAATCCTTTCGCATCGTTGAACCACTTGACAGTACCCGTTGCCATGGTGCGGTCTTCCCTCAAATATTTCCTCAGGTCACTCGAC
>CAZAVT010000168.1:0-7750 GCA_964488395.1 uncultured Burkholderiaceae bacterium
CCGGCACGCGCCTCGGCTACAATTCGCGCACCAAAAACAGCCTACCGGGGAGCCCGAAGCGGCTAGCAACACTCGCTGGTTGGCCATTCGGGTCAGGGACCATGACGATCAAGACTATCCTTACGGCGCTCCTTGTCGCAGCGCCGCTGGCCGTTGCGGCGCAGGGCGCTCCGGTCAAAGGTGATGCCAAGGCGGGTGAGACCAAGACGGCAATGTGCATCGGCTGTCATGCGATCCCGGGCTACAAGGCGTCGTTTCCCCATGTTTACTCGGTGCCGATGATCTCGGGCCAGTCCCAGGCGTACCTCGCGTCCGCACTGGAAGCCTATCGCAAGGGCGACCGAAGCCACCCGTCCATGCGCGCGATCGCCGGCAGCCTGAGCGATCAGGACATCGCGGACCTCGCAGCGTATTACGCCGGGCGCTGATTGCGCTCGTGTTTGATCGGGTGTGGCCCAGTCCATCAATCATGCTTAGCGACACGTTTCAGGGGACTCGAATGAAACACGCACTCATCGCCAGCGCGATCGGTGTTTTCTCGATGATGCTCGGCCTGTCGGCGCATGCCGCGGACCTTGCCAAGGGCCAGGCAAAAGCGGCGCAAGTCTGCGCGACCTGCCATGGCAAGGACGGGAACACACCGATCGACCCTTCCTATCCGAAGCTCGGCGGGCAACATCGGGACTATCTCGAGCGAGCCCTGCTCGATTACCGCAGCGGACAGCGTAAGAACGCGATCATGGGCGCTCAGGCTCAACCCCAGGTCCTGACTCGGGCCGACATTGCCAACGTTGCTGCCTACTACGCCAGCCTGCCAGGCCCGCTCAGCCATCGGCGTTGATCAACAGCGCTTCGCTCGCAGGGTGCACCCGCGAGCGCATGGCGCGCCCTCATCCCTGCTGTTTGACCCAGCGAGCCAGAGCGGCGTCGTCGAGGCGCCGCAGGCGACGCATGAAGTCAGGCTCCCAGCCGCGCACCCCGATCAGCACACTGACCGGGTGTCGTTTCGCGAGGGGCAGTCGGGCGTCGGCGACGTGTTGGTCCGAGTAGTCGGCGAGCAGGGCGAGCAGCCGCGCTCGCAGCGACAGGCGAGCCTGGGTCGACAGCCGCATGTTGACCACGCCAAGAAATTCGCCCGGTCCGCTGAAGGCATGCTCCAAAAAATCGGCGGCCTGGCTGCGGAAATAGCGCACGATCGGACCCTCGGGCAACCAACTGAAGGTTCGGGCGAGACGCAGTCGATAGCGGTTGTTCGCCTGAACTTCGACAAGACCCAGTCGCTCCAGTCGCAGCAGGCAGCTCACGCATTCGGCGGCACTGATTCGGTAGACGCTGGTGATCTGCTCGAAATTGAGCAGCGCCAGGGCACAAACCGCGACCGCGAAGAGCTTCGGGTCGGCGACGATTTCAGCCTCCTGGTCCCAAGTCATCCGGTCGAGCAGGCTTCTGGGCTCGCCCATCGCCCGCAGCAGCGCGTCGGGGTCCGCGCCGATCGCCTCGAGAATCGCATCGAGTCGCTTCAGATCCAGGCTGCCTTGCGAGAACAGGCGCTTGACCGAGGCCTCGGACAAGCCGATTTTGGGCGCCAGCTGGCGATACGTCACGCCGCGAGCCCTCAATTCGCGCTTGAGTGCAGTGATCAGAGATTCACTGGCTTTCATCGCTTTCGTTTCTCTGGTTCGGCATCTTCCGTTTGACGAGTCTGCATGATGACCACAATTGAATCACCGCTCAAGCATCTTGGCCCGCAGTGGTTCGCGTTGGTGATGGGATGGGGCGGCCTGTCGCTCGCCTGGTGGCGGGCCGCATCCTCGCACGGTGAGGTCTTGGCGCGAGCCATCGGTTCGCTCGCCGGTGCCGTGGCGGGTCTGATCTACCTGTGTCTCATCGTCGCCATGGCGGTCCGCAGTCTTCGGTATCCCGCGGCGCTCGTCGACGACCTCCGGCATCCTGTGAGGCATGCCTTTGCCGGCGCGTTCCCGGTGGCGACCGTCGTTCTGAGCGCGGTGCTGGGCAAGACCGGCCTGGCAATCGGTTTGACGCACGCCCTGTTGTGGGTCGGCGTCATCGTGCAGGCGCTCGTGACGGTATGGGTGATCTCGGGCTGGTTGCGCAAAGGCCTGCAATGGGCCTCTGTCACGCCGATTCTGATGATCCCGATGGTCGGTAACGTGATCGTGCCGCTTGCGGCTGCCCCCTTGGGCTACACAGCACTGTCTTGGGCCTATCTGGCGATTGGGCTCCTGATGTGGCCGGTGGTCCTGACGCTGCTGTTCGCGCGCTCGGCGAGCTCGCCCCTTCCGGAGCGGCTGCGTCCCAGCTGGTTCATCACCGTTGCGCCCCCGGCGATCTCCGGCCCCGCCCTGGTCGCATTGGGCGTGCCCGCCCTCGTGATCCTCCCGCTCGCTGGCATGGCCTGTATTTTCATGCTGAGCGTGCTCACCCTCGTGCCGCAGCTACGCCGGCAGGAGTTTGGACTCCCCTTCTGGGGGATGTCCTTTCCCTGTGCAGCGTTCAGCGCGATCAGTTCAACCGTTGCGACGATGCTGCCCGTGTTTGAGCTTCCGGCGATCGCCGTTCTTTGGTCGGCGACCGGGTTGATTCTCTGGCTCAGTCTTCGAACGGCGAAGGGCTTGCTGGCCGGGCACCTGCTGGTGCCCGATCCGGCACCGCCCGGGCAGGGGGTCAACCCGACAGCAACGCCACCATCGGCACGCAGCTGACCCAATCCCCCGACGCGCAGGATCCTTGCTCGGCAGCGAGAACAATCAAGCAGTCGGCGTCGGTCATTGAGCGCAGGATGCCTGAGCCCTGGTGTCCGGTGGTGGCGACCCTAGGCTCGTCAAGCAGGGCGCCTTTGTCGCTGGACGGGATGAATCGGCCGCGGATGAATTCGGTTCGGCCGGGGCGCTTTCGGATCGGCTCAGCCAGTCGGGCGCGGATCGCGGGCAGTGGTCGCGGGGTGGCGCCTGCAAGGGACTGAATCGCCTCTCGGACCAGAATGAGGAAGGTGATCATCGCGGCGACTGGATTGCCGGGCAAGCCCACGTAGATCGCCTGCGCGACCCGTCCGAGGGCCAAAGGCCGCCCGGGCCGAACCAGCAACTGCAAGCTCAGACCTTCTCCCAGGCGCTGCAGGGCCGCCATTGTGAAATCCGCCGAGCCGGAGGCAACGCCAGCCGAGGAAACGATGAGGTCGGCACCGCTCGCGGCGTTGGCCATCACCTGTTCCAGGGCCTGCGGCTGGTCCGCGACAATTCCCAGGTCGATCGCCTCAACGTCAAGGCGCCTGAGAAGTCCGAGGAGCGAGTATCGGTTGCTGTCGTAGATCTGACCAGGGGCCAGCGGCTCTCCTGGCGCGCGCAATTCGTCGCCGCTCGAGAAGAACGCGACCCGGACGCGTCGCCGCACGTCGACATCGCGTTGACCGATCGACGCGATCAGACCCAGTTCCGCCGGACCAAGGCGGGTGCCGGCAGGGAGTGCGATTTGCCCTGCCTGAAGGTCTTCTGCCCGGATTCGACGGTTGCTCTGCGGCGTTTGCCCGGCGGGGATGCCTACTGAGTGGCCTTCGCGGGTACAAAGCTCATGGGGGATGACAGTGTCGTGGCCAGTGGGCAGCACCGCGCCGGTCATGATCCGCACGGCGGTGCCGGGGGGTGGGGTGATCGGGCAGGGGCGGCCGGCCAATGCGTCCGCCACGACCTCCAGGCGTGTCTCCTGGTGTGGAAGAAGATCGGATGCCCGTACCGAGTATCCGTCCATCGCAGCGTTGTCGTGTGCCGGCACATCGATGGGCGCGATGATGGGCGTGGCAAGGACGCGCTCGAGTGCGTCGACGAGCGGGCAGGACTCGGACGCGGTGACGGGGGCGACCATCGCCGCAAGGAGCTGCCGGGCCTGGTCGAGCGATACGGCATCGGGATTGAAGTCGGAGATCCCGGCGGTCAGCGCCGCCAGATCGCGTTGCGCGCGGTGGCTCATGGGCGCTCGAGCCGGCGCAGCTCGTCCGGCGTGTTCAGGTTGGCGAAGCGCTCAGGATCGGGAAAATCGCAACAGCCCGCACCGATCGAGGACATCCATTCACCCATCCGCCGGCCGCCGGCTTTGATCCAGGCCTCCAGTCGATCGGCGAGGGTCGTGTCGACCAGGCTGATCGCCGGATGGGTCTGCCCGCCTGTGACCGCCATCACTGCGGGAGCCTCACGCTGCGTCAGCCAGCCGCGCAAGCGACTTGCGAGGTCGGGGGGCAGGAACGGCGTATCGCAGGGCACGCAGAGCAACCAGCGCGTTCGGGCCGCGACCATCCCGGCATGCAGACCCGCAAGAGGACCCAACCCGCCCGGGATCTGGTCAGGCATCCGCCGGTAGGGCATTGACTGCCATTGCGGTCGTTCTGGAGCATTCAGGAGAAGCTCGCTGACCTGAGGGCGGATCCGCTCGATCACATGCTCGACAAGCGGTCGACCCCGAAATCGGACCAACCCCTTGTCGATGCCCATCCCGTCAGGGCTCATTCGAAGTCCTCGCCCGGAGCAGAGAACGACCGCCGTGAGCGAATCTGCGGGCGGAACTCCGGTTCGCAATGCGGCGTCGAGGGACACGCTCAACCGCCGATGTAGGACATTTCGATTCGCCGCAGGCCCGCGGTTTGGGCCGATCGCAGTTCTGAATAGCGATCAGCCCGGGCGGTCCAAAGAGCGGCGATCGCCGCGGAGAGTTGCTGGTCCGAGCAACCGCCGCGCAGCAGCGCCCTCAGGTCGTGACCTGCCGTGGCGAAGAGGCAGGTGAAGAGCTTTCCCTCCGTCGATAGGCGCGCTCGGGTGCATCCGGCACAGAAGGGCTGAGTCACCGAGGCAATGACGCCAATTTCGCCCTCGCCGTCGCGATAGCGCCAGCGTTCGGCCACTTCGCCGTTGTAGTTTGCCTCGAGGGGCTCGAGCGGAAATTCGCGATGGATCCGGTCGATGATCTCGCGGGCGGGCAGGACATCGTCCAGTCGCCAGCCATTTGACGCACCGACGTCCATGAACTCGATGAACCGCAGGATGTGCCCGCTGCCACGGAAATGCCGCGCCATGGGAAGGATCTCGGCATCGTTGACGCCCTTGCGGACGACCATGTTCACCTTGATCGAGCCGAAGCCTGCCGCCTCGGCCGCGCGCAGGCCAGCCAGGACGCTTTCGACCGGAAAGTCAACATCATTCATCTGGCGAAAGACGGTTTCGTCGATCGCGTCCAGGCTGACGGTCAAGCGGCGTAAGCCGGCCTCACGCAAGGGTTGGGCGAGCTTTGGCAAGAGGGTCGCATTGGTTGTGAGGGTCAGGTCGAGGGCTGACCCGTCGGGTCGGCGGATATTGGCCAACAGTCGGACCAACTGTGCGATCCCCTTACGCAGCAGGGGCTCCCCACCGGTGAGGCGAATTTTTTCAATGCCCAAGCCCGCAAAAACCCCGGCCAGCCGCACGATCTCCTCAAAACTGAGGAGCGAGCTTTGGGGCAGGAACGCGTAGTCGGCATTGAACACCGACTTGGGCATGCAATACGTACAACGAAAATTGCACCGGTCGGTGACCGAGATTCGCAGATCCTGCAGGGGGCGACCGAGCGCATCGGCCAGGCGTCCCGGGGGCGGCAAGGGCCCCTCCGGGATCGCTGGCACCCGAGCCGGGTAGCGGGCTTCGGCGATCGGGATGATGCGGTCGGTCATCCAGCCACCCTGCGACTCACTGTCGCGTTTCGACCTGAACCAGCGGCTCTTCAGTCCTTTCGGCCCGGGGCTTGCGGCGCCGCGGCGCCCTGGGGGCCGGTATCTCGGCTGGAACCGGTGGTTGCGAATCGGCCTGAACGGTCGTCTGAACCCATTGCAAGCCGGCCTGCGCGACGATCGCCTCCAGATCTTCCTTGGCGACGGGCGCAGGGGCAGGGGCAGGGGCCACGGGGGCGATGATGACCTCAGGCGCTTTGGGGGCGGGTTCGATCGACGCAGCAGGGGCAATGGCAGGCGCCTCAGTCGCCGCAGGCGTCGTCGGGTCGACGGATGGCTGAGCCTCGCTGACCGGGGCGGCGGATGCCGAAGCCTGGGTGGGAGCAGGCTCTGTCGAAATCGCTAGCGCCGAAGCCGGCGCAGCTGAAGCTTCTGCGGTGGCTCCCGGCACGTTAGCTGGTGCGACGCTCGGGGTCGCTGAGGCTTGAGGCGCCTCCTGCTGGGCCGCACCCACTGCCGCTGACCAGTCGGCCGAATCGGCTGCAGCCGTGGACTCGACGACGGAATCGTTGGCCGCTGGGGTGTCAGTGCCACCTTCGCCTCGATCGCGTCGCCCGCCACGCCGCCGCCGACGGCGACGGCCTTCGGCGTCTGGTCCGGCATCAGGGCCTGCCGGAATCGAGTCTGCGGTCAACGGTTCAGATCCTGCCTGATCCGGTGCCAGAGACGACTGCTGTCGCTCCTCGGGATGAGCCCCTTTGGAGACCGCTGCAGCAACTGCGGCGCCAGCCACGACGGTGGCTCCAGCGGCCACGGCTGCGACGGCAGCACCCGAGGCGCCTGAGGCTCCCGCATTCAACCTGTCCTCGGACTGGGGGCGACGGCTGCGTTCGCCCCGATCACCGCGAGGGGCGCGATCGTCGCGGGCACTGGGCTCAGCGTTACCTTCGGGTCGCGTTTCTGCTGCCCGATCGTCGCGCGGGGGGCGTGGATCCCGTGGTCCGCGCTCACTGCGCTCACCGCGTTCGTTGCGTTCTTGCCGTTCCGGACGATCTCGTCGTTCGCCGCGCTCTGGGCGATCACCGCGCGGTTCAGTCCGCTGTTCGGCCCGCTCGCCCCGGTCACCGCGGTCACCTCGGCCGTTGCGCCCGCCGCGTCCGCCCCGGTCGCCGCGCTCGCCGCGGCCCGAGTCCCGGCGGTCGGAGCGATCGCCGGATGAATTCGTCGATCCAGCGCCAGCCTGTGAGCTAGGGCTGCCCGCTTTGTCCGTTGACCCAGTGATTGGACCTGATGCACTGGCCTCGTTGGCCGGTTTCTTGCGGAAGAAGCCGAGAATCTTCCCGAACAGGCCGTGCGGCGCTGCCTCGGTCTGAGACGCCGCAGGGGCGGTTGCGTCGGATCGGGCCCCGCGTGCCGGCGCAGCCGCCGGTGCGGGCCGTTCGCTCGGTTTCTCTGCGGCAGCTGCCGCTTGAGGAGGCGGCTGATCGGGGGTCACCGACTTGACGGCCGCTTCCGGGCGCGCCTTGCCCTGATCAAACTTGGAATCGAAATAACTCGTGTCGTCGCTCGGAGCATCGGCAATCGAATAGCTCGCCCGGTAGGCGCCAAGACGCTCGTCATCGTGACGGATCCGCTCGAGCTTGTAGTGCGGCGTTTCCAGGTGACGGTTGGGAACCAACACGATCTCGACCTTGTGACGGGCTTCGAGCTTGGCGACTTCAGAGCGCTTCTCATTCAGAAGATAGGTGGCCACTTCGAGGGGCACCTGCGCACAGACGGCGGCGCTGTTCTCCTTCATGGCCTCTTCCTGGATCATCCGCAGCACGTGCAGGGCGGACGATTCAGTGTCCCGGATGACGCCGGTGCCGTTGCAGCGCGGACAGGTGATGTGCGAGCCTTCATTGAGGGCTGGCCGCAGTCTTTGGCGAGACAACTCAAGCAGGCCGAAGCGCGAGATCTTGCCGGTCTGGACCCGGGCACGATCGTAATGCAGCGCTTCCTTGATGCGTTGCTCGACCTCGCGCTGGTTCTTCGAGCTCTCCA
>CAZAVT010000168.1:7760-8092 GCA_964488395.1 uncultured Burkholderiaceae bacterium
CGATCAGCCCACCAAGATCGCGCAAACGCATCTGCCGTGCCGCCTCGTCGGCCGCTTCGAGATTGGTTCGCAGCGCCGTCTCTTCGATGTCGGCGCCCTTGGTCGAGCGCGCCGAGTTGACGTCGATCGCAACCAGCGCTTCGGTATGGTCAATGACGACCGCTCCGCCCGAGGGCAAGGGCACGACTCGCGAGAAGGCCGACTCGATCTGATGCTCGATCTGGAACCGCGAAAAGAGGGGCACGTCATCCCGGTAGCGTTTGACCCGGGCCACGGTATCGGGCATCACATGGGCCATGAACTGGCGGGCCTGCTCGTAGATGTCGTCGGTA
>CAZAVT010000169.1:0-1434 GCA_964488395.1 uncultured Burkholderiaceae bacterium
AGCTGCACTCGTGAAGGACGAGCGCAATTTCGACAAGTTCGACAAGGCCTTCGGTGCCTACTTCAAGGGCCTGCAAGCCGTCCCTGGCATCGATATCGATGTGCCCATGGAGTGGCTAAAGCGCCAGTTTCAGCGCGAATTCACTGCCGAGGAAAAGGCTGCGATCGAAGCGCTGGGCGGTCTCGACAAGCTGCTCGAGCGCCTGCGCGAATTGCTCGAGCAGCAAAAGGATCGGCACGAGGGGGGTAACCGCTGGATCGGGACCAATGGCACCTCACCCTTCGGCAACGGCGGTTTCAATCCGGCGGGCATCCGCATCGGTGGCCCCTCCGGCGGCAATCGGACCGGTGTCAAGGTATGGGAGCAGCGGGCCTATCGCGATTACGACGACGAGATTGAGATCGGCACCCGCAACATCAAGATCGCGTTGCGCCGACTGCGCAAATTCGCCCGCGAGGGCGCCGAGGAAGAGCTCGACCTCGACGACACGATCGCCTCAACGGCACGCAATGCGGGCTACCTGGATATTCGGATGGTGCCGGAGCGCCACAACACCATCAAGGTGTTGATGCTGCTCGACGTGGGAGGCACCATGGACGATCACATCAAGCAAACGGAGGAACTGTTCTCGGCCGCACGCAGTGAGTTTAAGCACCTCGAGTTCTACTACTTCCACAATTGCGTGTATGACCACGTTTGGCGCAACAACCGGCGGCGCCATGCCGAGCGCTTCCCGACCTGGGACATCCTGCGCAAGTACAACTCTGACTACCGATTGATCATCGTGGGCGATGCGACGATGAGCCCCTACGAGATTCTCCAGCCCGGCGGCTCGGTCGAGTACAACAACGAGGAGCCGGGTGCCGTCTGGCTTCAGCGACTGATCGAGCGCTTCCCGAAGTTCGCCTGGCTCAATCCGGAACCGCAGGGGGTATGGGATTACCGCCAATCAATCGGCGTGATCCGGCAGGTCATGCAAAACCGCATGTATCCCATCACTCTGCAGGGCCTCGAGCGGGCCATGCGCGAGCTCTCCAAGTAAGAGCAGATCCGTCACTCAGGCCCGAAAGGCCCTTGAAGGGGCGCCTGAGCGCGCGCGCAGCGATGCCACCCAGGCCGGAGCCTCAAGCCCATGACTCGACTCGAGGGCCCTCGCACGGCCCTCCAGGGCTTCCCAGTCCATCGTGATCGGCGGGCCCTTGAACGCCAACACCACCACATTGCCGGCTGCCGTCTGCGGCAGCGCCTGCACCCGCCCACCGAAAGCCACACCGATACGGTCGATGCTTGCATCGAGCCCCGGATCGTTGCCGAAGAGGTTAACGGTCATCACCGCGCCCTCGCCGAGGACTCGAAAACACTGCGTGTAGAAAGCCACCGAGTCGAGTACCGGACCGCGCGCATGCTCGTCGTAGAGATCGACCTGGATCACAT
>CAZAVT010000169.1:1444-8055 GCA_964488395.1 uncultured Burkholderiaceae bacterium
CTTTGCAGCACGCAGGAAGGCACCGGCATCCTGGTTCGAGATCGAGAGCCGACGGCCCTCGCGCGGCAATGCGAACCACTGCCGAACGGCCTGCACCACTCGGGCACTGCGCTCGACAACCGTCATCCGCACGCCGGGTAGGCGGGCATGACAAAACCGGGTCAACGCGCCAGCTCCCAAGCCGAGCTGGAGCACCCGCTGGTCTTCGCCAAGGAAGAGCAGCCATGCCATCATCTGCCGCACATATTCAATCTCGATCCGCGCGGGCTCGTCGATGCGCATGGCCCCCTGAACCCACTCGGAACCGAAATGCAGGTAGCGAACGCCATCCATTTCGGACAACGTGATCGGTGGCTCCCGAAATTCGCCCACGGTCTGAGGGGGCAGAGGGCCGAGGGAGGGATCAGCGTAACGACAAGCCGAGCAGCATGTCGTTCAGGCGGCGCACAAAACCAGCTGGATCTGCGAGCTGTCCGCCTTCGGCAAGCACGGCCTGATCGTAAAGCAGCGGCGCCCACTGCTGCGCGCGTTGCGGCTCTGTACGAATCGGGGCGACCAGCGGATGGGTCGGATTGATCTCGAGAATGGGCTTGCGTTCCGGGGCTGCCTGCCCAGCCTGCTTGAGCAATCGCTCCAGGTGGCCACTGATTTCCCCTTCATCCGAGATCAGGCAAGACGCGGAGTCGGTGAGGCGAGTGGAAACTCGCACCTCCTTGACGCGATCGCCCAGGGCCTCCTTAAGCCGCTCGAGGGCCTCCTTCCACTCGTCGGCGCGCTCCTGCGCCTGCTTTTTTTCCTGTTCATCGGCCAGCTCGTCCAGATCCAGCCCGCCCCGTGCGATCGAGACCAACGACTTACCGTCGAACTCGGACAGGAACGACAGCATCCACTCATCGACTCGATCCGTCAGCAACAGCACTTCGACGCCCTTCTTTCGGAAGACCTCCAGGTGCGGGCTGCTGCGGGCCGCCGCAGGCGTCTCGGCCGTCAGGTAGTAGATCGACTTCTGGTTGGGCTTCATCTGGCTGACGTAGTCAGCGAGTGAGACCGATTGGGCATCCGTCTCGAGCCGGGTGGAGTTGAAGCGAAGCAGCTTGGAGAGCTTTTCCTGGTTCCCGAAATCCTCGCCCAGGCCCTCTTTCAGGACCTGGCCGAAAGCGCCCCAGAAGGTCGCGTAGCGCTCCGCCTGGTGGGTGGCGAGGTCCTCCAGCATGCCAAGGATTCGCCGGGTGCAACCCTCCCGGATCGCCTTGACGTCACGGCTCTCCTGGAGGATTTCACGAGACACATTGAGAGGCAGGTCGTTAGAGTCGATCACGCCTTTGACGAAGCGCAGGTAGGCTGGCAGCAGCTGTTCGGCATCGTCCATGATGAAGACGCGTCGAACATAAAGCTTGACGCCCCGGCGCTGCTGTCGGTCCCAGAGGTCATAGGGAGCCTTGGAAGGCAGGTAGAGCAGTTGGGTGTACTCGGTGCGCCCCTCCACCCGATTGTGCGACCAGGCGAGCGGCTCACCGCCACCCGGCGCGAGGTGGTCAAAAAATGCCTTGTGCTGCTCGTCGGTGACCTCGCCCTTAGGGCGAGCCCAAAGGGCGTTGGCCTGATTCACCGTCTCCCATTCTCCCGTACGGGTCTGGGCCTTGGATGCATCGTCCCAACGCTCCGCCGGCATGCGGATCGGGAGCGATACATGGTCGGAGTACTTACGGATGATGCCGCGCAGCTTCCAGGATGACAGCAGGTCGTCGTTCGATTCGCCGTCCTCACCGTCAGGGGCCGGGGCGCGAAGATGCAGGATGACGTCGGTACCGCGCCCTTCTCGTTCAACCGTTTCGACACTGAAGCTGCCGGTGCCATCCGACTCCCAGCGCACGGCTTCATTCGCGGGCAAGCCCGCACGGCGAGAGAGGACTGTGACGCGATCGGCAACGATGAAGGCGGAATAGAAGCCCACCCCGAATTGACCAATCAGCTGGGCGTCGCGGGCCTGATCGCCCGTCAGCCGCCCGAAGAACTCCCGGGTGCCCGAGCGGGCGATCGTGCCGAGATGCTCGATGGCCTCTTGGCGGGAGAGTCCGATCCCATTGTCGGATACGGTGATGGTCCTCGCCTCACGGTCAAAATCGACCCGAATCTCGAGTTCGCCCCCTCCGTCGAGAAGTTCAGGCGCCGCGAGGGACTCGAAACGCAGCTTGTCGCAGGCATCCGACGCGTTTGAAACCAGCTCGCGCAGGAAGATTTCGCGGTTGCTGTAAAGCGAGTGAATCATCAGCTGCAGGAGCTGGGTGACTTCGGTCTGAAAGCCGAGGGTTTCCTTGGGTGCGTTCATGGCAAGTTCCCGGTCGAATCGACAACTTTCTGCAGTTGGCGGCGTCCCCGTTGTTTTTCAAGTCTGAGAGATCGCCCATAACCCGGTGCGACCCACGCTTGGGCTACAGTCGCAACTCATGGAACTGACGATTGATGCTCCGCGCCTGCTCGCCTACCTCTGGTTTGCGTGGGTTGGCGCCGTGACCCCGGGCCCCAACACGATGATCGCTCTTGCCTGTGGAGCCCATTTCGGATGGCGCAGCATCGCGGGCCATCTGATTGGCGTGGTGAGCGGCGTGAGTGTGATGATGGTCGTTGTGCTGGCCGGTGCCCATGCCGTGATCGATGAATGGCCGAAAGCGGCTGCGATCCTGCGCTGGTTGGGTGTTGTCTGGTTGCTGTGGTTGGCACTGCAACTCGGACGGAGCGCCGAGTTGGCGCCCACGCAGGGTCCACGGGTTCCATCGGCGTGGGAAAGTGCGCTTTTTCAATGGGCCAATCCAAAGGCTTGGATGGTGATCACGGGCGCTGCGGCAGCATGGCGAGGGATCGCTGAGCCCGCCTGGCTCGATGCGCTCCTGCTGGCGGGACTGTTTGCCGCGAGTTGCGCACTGGCGCTCCTGATCTGGGCGGGCGGCGGCGAGCGACTCGCCGGCTGGCTACGAACCGGTCGCCACCTGCTGTGGTTCAATCGCTTCCTTGCCCTGTCGCTCACCGGCACAGCGATCTGGCTTGCCATGAGTTGAACACCCGACACGCCCTGAGCGTCGACCCCTAGGAGAGGCTGCCCGCCAGCCCGCGGCGTGGCGCCAGTCGATACTCTCGCGATTGCATTTCGGCAATCCGGCTGACCGTGCGGTGAAACTCCCCAGCCATGGCACCAGTCCGGTAGAGATCCTCCGGCGGGCACTCGGCGGAAACGATCAGCTTGACCCTCTGGTCATACAGCACATCGATGAGCCAGACGAAACGGCGAGCGGCTGAAGCCATCGCGGCACTCATTCGAGGAACGCCCGAGAGGATCACTGTGTGATAGCGGGCAGCGATCTCGAGGTAGTCATTCTGCGATCGCGGTCCGTCACAAAGCGTCTCGAAATCGAACCAGATCACGCCGCCCGCTCGGCGATACGCGCGCAACGGACGGTTTTCGATCTGGAGCATGGGGTCCTCGTCCATTCCCTCGGCAAGACGCTGCCAGGCTTGTTCGAGCGCCTGCTCAGAAGCCGAATCGAGGGGCTGGTGGTAGGCCTCGATCCGATCGAAGGCCGCCCGCCGGTAATCGGTCCCCGCATCAACCTGAAGCACCTCACAATGCGCCTTGATCAGCTCGATCGCCGGGAGCACGCGCTCACGATGCAACCCATCGGGATACAGCTCGTCCGGGCGGTAGTTCGAGGTCATGACAAAGCAAACGCCGTGAGCGAAGAGCGCCCGCATGAGCCGCTCGAGAATCATGGCGTCCGCGATGTCGGACACATGGAATTCATCGAACAGGATCAGGCGATGCCGGGCGGCGACCCGCCGGGCGACTTCATCGAGGGGGTCAGCGCGGCCTTTGAGCTGCTCGAGCTCGCGGTGCACGCCACGCATGAATTCATGAAAGTGAATTCGGGTCTTTGCGTCGACGTCGACCGCCTGATGGAAGCAATCCATCAGGAAGCTCTTGCCCCGGCCCACCCCACCCCAAAGCCAAAGGCCCTGGGGGGCGGACGAGCGCCGCAACCAACGGCCCAGGAATCGGCTGCGCCCGCGAAGATACTCAACACATTCGTCGGCGAGTCGCTGTAAGGCGAGAATGGCCTGCAGCTGAGCGGCATCTTCCGAAAAGCCACGCGCTGCCAACGCCTCTCGATAGACCCTGACAACCCCCTGCCCCGACAGGCCGCCAGGCTTGAGCTCGTCCGGATGCGCGGTTGAGCCCGGGCGCCGGTCCCCAGCGATCGCCATCAAGCGCAGCGATCAGGCGTTGAGCGCACGCTTGTCGGTCGCTGCGAGCGACGCCTCGCGCATGACCTCAGAGAGCGATGGATGCGGATGACACACTCGACCGATATCCTCGGCGGACGCCTTGAATTCCATGGCGAGAACCGCTTCAGCGATGAGATCCGACGCATTGGGCGCAACGATGTGGACACCCAAGACCTCATCGGTCTGCTGATCCGCGAGGACCTTCACGAAACCCTGCGAGGCGCCCATGCCAAGTGCCCGGCCGTTCGCGGCAAACGGGAACTGGCCGGTCTTGTAGGGACGAGACGCCGCCTGCAGCTGTTTCTCGGTCTGACCGACCCAGGCAATCTCAGGGGCCGTGTAGATGACCCACGGGATGCAGTTGTAGTCGATGTGGGGCTTCTGGCCAGCGATCAGCTCGGCGACCATCACCCCTTCGTCCTCGGCCTTGTGCGCGAGCATGGGGCCGCGGACCACATCACCAATCGCCCAAAGGCCGGGCACCGACGTCCGGCACCCCCCGTCCACTGGGATGAATCCGCGCTCATCGACCTGCAGATCAACGCTTTCAAGTCCGAGGCCGTCGGTATTGGGCACGCGGCCGACCGAGACGATCAGCCGATCACATTCGAGATGAGCCGCAGTGCCATTCGCATCATGGTAAGCCACGGAGACGCCGCGTTTCTGGGCCTTGACCTCACCGAGCTTCACGCCCAGATGGATCGCAAGGCCCTGTGCCGTCAATTGCTTCCAGGCTTCCTTGCGCACCCCCTCATCAACCGCCGACAGGAACTCGGGCATCGCCTCGAGGATCGTCACTGTCGAACCGAGCCTCCGCCAAACCGAACCCAGCTCGAGCCCGATCACGCCCGCACCGATCACCCCAAGGCGCTGCGGCACCTCCGAAAGGGCCAGCGCGCCTTCGTTGTCGAGCACGATTTTGTTATCGACCGTGATACCGGGCAAATGCCGGGCCTTTGAACCAGTGGCGATGATCACCTGGCCCGCAACCGCGCCCTGCACCGACTCGCCCTCGACAACCTCGACCAAGAAGCCGCCCTCCGTGCGGCCCGCAAAGCGCCCATGCCCCTTGAGCCAGGTGATCTTGTTCTTCCTGAACAGGAACTCGATGCCTTGAGTCATCTTCGAGACGATCGCGTCCTTGCGCGCCATCATCTTCGGCAGATCGAGCGAAACCCCCTTCACGCTGATCCCATGATCGCCGAGATGGTGTCCAAGCTCCTCAAACTTCTCCGACGAGGCCAGCAAAGCCTTTGATGGAATGCAGCCGACATTCAGACAGGTGCCCCCCAGAACCATCGCACCCTGAGGATTTCGCCACTTCTCGACGCACGCGACCTTCATGCCCAGTTGGGCCGCGCGAATGGCGGCAATGTAGCCTCCCGGACCAGCGCCGATGACGATCAGGTCAAAGCCTTGTTGCCTCATGGATGGACTCCGCACCTCAGACGTCAATCAACAGGCGTGCCGGATCCTCGAGCGCATCCTTGATCGCCACCAGGAACAACACCGCCTCACGGCCATCGATGATCCGATGGTCATAGGACAGGGCGAGATAATTCATCGGGCGAATGACGATCTGGCCGTTTTCGACCACTGGCCGGTCCTTGGTCGCATGGATCCCCAGGATCGCCGATTGCGGCGGGTTGATGATCGGCGTCGACAGCATGGAGCCGAACACGCCGCCGTTACTGATCGAGAAGGTACCGCCCGCGAGTTCCTCGAGACCGAGCTTACCGTCCTGGGCACGCTTGCCGAACTCTGCGATCTTCTTTTCGGACTGGGCAAAGCTCAATTGCTCGGCATCACGCAGGATCGGCACCACTAAGCCGCGCGGCGAGCCAACCGCCACACCGATATCGAAATAACCGTGATACACGATGTCGTTGCCATCGATCGAGGCGTTGACGACAGGGTATTTTTTGAGCGCATGAACCGCCGCCTTCACGAAAAACGACATGAAGCCCAGCCGGACCCCGTGCTCCTTCTCGAACCGGTCCTGATATTTCTTCCGAAGGTCCATGACCGGTTGCATGTTCACTTCGTTGAACGTCGT
Source organism: uncultured Burkholderiaceae bacterium (assembly GCA_964488395.1). Classification (GTDB taxonomy): domain Bacteria; phylum Pseudomonadota; class Gammaproteobacteria; order Burkholderiales; family Burkholderiaceae_E; genus SYIM01. The sequence goes on from CAZAVT010000169.1 coordinate 7,779, forward strand.
GAGGATCGCGTTGGTCGCCTGCGACTGGAGCAGACGCTCGGCAACGCGCTGCCGCAGCCTCGACATCGGCACACGTTGCTCAGGCCGGCCCTCGAGAATGGCCGCAAGATCCACGGGCGGACGGACCTGCGGTAACGCCGCACCGGCTGGCACACCAGTCGGGAGGGTCACGGCAGGCGCCTGGATGGCGGGGCTCGCCGAGGACTGCGCGGCAATCACATCGCCCTTGGTGATGCGGCCATCACGCCCGGTCCCGCTGATCTGCGTGGCCGACAAA
>CAZAVT010000170.1:0-4592 GCA_964488395.1 uncultured Burkholderiaceae bacterium
CCCCTGGGCTCGATTCACGCTCGAGATCAATCCGGTCAAGGTCGGCGCCGATTCACTCGCGGCAGTCGATGGCCTGATCGTGATCGAGTCCGTCCCCCCGTCCTGAAACCGCGCCTTTTTTCGCAGAAGGGAGTTCCGATGTCCCGTTATCAATCGCCCTACGATCCAGCCAGTGCCCCGAAAAACCTCGAGCATGTGCTGTACGAGAAGCGCAACCACATCGCCTACGTGACCATCAACCGTCCCAAGGTGCTGAATGCGCTCCATACCTTCGCCTATATCGAGCTGCGCCAGTGCTGGTTTGACATGCAGCGTGACCCCGACATCTATGTCGGGATCGTCACGGGCTCAGGTCGGGCGTTCTCCGCGGGCCGCGACGTGAAATTCCTTGCCGAATATCAGGCCAAGGGCATCCGCACGCCGCACGAAGATCCGACCAGCCCGCATTTTTTCTGGGGCGGCGGTGGCCAGCCCAGCGACGCAAACCTCGAGAAGCCCCTGATCTCGGCGATCAACGGGCTGGCGGTTGGGGTCGGGCTGAGTCTCGCGCTGCAGGGGCAGTTGCGCGTGATGGCCGAGGATGCCTGGATCGGTGATACCCACACGAAGATCGGTCGGCTTGGTTCTGCGCACAATCTCTACGCGCAGCTGCCGCGTCCGATCGCGGCCTACCTGACGCTGTGCAACGGACGGCTGAGCGCGCAGGAGTGCCTGCAGCATGGCATCGTCATAAATGTGACCCCACGCGAGAAGCTGATGGAAGCTGCCGAGGAGCTGGCGCAGATGGTGGTCGAGAGTTCGCCGCTCGCGGTTCAGGCCGCCGTGCGCCTCTATCGGCTCAGCACGGCGTTCGATCCGACCCTGGTCACCTACGCGAAAGCCCTCGACAAGGAGGTCGCCGAGACCGAAGATGGAGCCGAGGGCTCGCGCGCATTTGTCGAACGGCGCAAACCCGTCTGGAAGCTGCGCTGAGTCCCGCGGATCCACGAGGAGGCAGATATGACGTCGCGTAACCGGATTCTTTATTCGCTCGGCCTGCTGGCCGGCGCCGTGCTCGCGCTGGGCGCGTCGGTGATGGCGCCGCTCGCGCAGGCTCAGTCCTATCCCGACCGCCCGATCAACCTCATGATTCCCTACGGCACGGGCGGTGGGACCGATCTCGCCGCTCGCATCCTCGCCACCGAACTGTCCCGGGTGCTGGGTCAACCCGTCGTCCCGAAAAATCAGGCGGGCGGGGGGGGCGCGGTCGCCCTGAGCGGGCTCTATGCGGCCAAGCCAGACGGTTACACGATCGGTGTGGGCACTGCGTCGAACACGGCGATCATCCCTCACTCCACGCCGGTCGCCTATGAGGCCCTTAAGTTCACCTACGTCGCCAGCTATTTCGGTTGGCCCTACATGGCGGTGGTTCATCCGTCGGTCCCGGTGAACACGATGAAGGAATTGGTCCAGTGGGCCAAGGCCAACCCGGGCAAGCTGGTGGCGGTGACAACGGGCGGCTTCAATCTGCATGAGATTGGCATGGGGTTGCTCGCGGATCGAAGCGGTGGCTTCAGGTACAGGACGCTGCCGACCAACAGTGCCGCGGCCGGCACGGCGCGGGTCCTGGCGGGCGATGCCAATTTCGCGACGGGCTCACCGGTGACCTACATGCAGCATGTGCAGGCCGGTACGCTGAAGGCGCTCGCGGTTGTCTCTGACGTGTCCGCGCCCGAACTCGAGGCCCTCAAGCTACCCAACACCCGTGACCTGTTCGGCTATGAGTTGGTGAACACGACCGTCGTGCTCGCGCCACCGGGACTGCCCGAGCCGATCCGGCTGAAGCTCGAGCAGGCGATCGGCGAGGTGACTCGTAAGCCCGAAGTGATCGAGGCGCTGGCCAAGCTGAACTTTCCGGTGCAGTTTGCGCCCGGCCCCGAGGCCTTGCGGATCACGCGCGAGATCTCTGACATCTATCGACCCGTGGTGCTGCGCATGCTGGACGAGCGCAAGAAGCAATGACCCGGTTCGCGGTCACCTTGCTGACGCTGGCCGTGCTGACGGGGCTGGGCGGCTGGCTCGCCTTGCAGGGTCTCTCCCTGCGCTATTGGTCCCCGTTAGGTCCGGGGCCCGGGTTTTTTCCGGTCTGGATCGGTTCATTGCTTTCGCTTGCGTGCGTGGCGATGGGGGTGCAGCTCTGGCGTGGCCGGTCGGCGCCAGACCCGCACCGGCAGGAGTCTGCTCGCCCGGACGGCCTCGCCGCGGTCTTCATGGAAGATCGCGAATCGACCCGACGCTGGCTGGCGGTTCTGGCCTCGATGGCGCTGCTGTGGTGTGGTCTCTACGTGCTTGGCTTCCGGTTGGCAATCCTGCTCTTCGTGTTGTTCGTCCCGCCGCTTCTTGAGCCCCAGTCCTGGCGCTGGCGCCTTGCGCTCGCGGTCGGTTTCGGTTTGGTCGTGCCCTGGGTGTTCGAGCGTCATCTGCAGGTCGACTTGCCGCAGCCCCTGTTCCCGCTGCCATGGCCCCTGGGCGTTTGATCCGTGGCTGACCTCCTCGCCGCACTGGGGCAGGGGCTGCTCACCTCGCTGGCACCCGTCAATCTGCTCGCCGCGCTGGTCGGCTGTCTGGTCGGCACGCTGATCGGTGTGCTCCCAGGCGTCGGGCCCGTTGCCGGGGTGGCGATGCTCCTGCCGGTCACCTACGGCATGAGTCCGGTCAGTGCCTTGATCATGTTGTGCGCCATCTACTACGGCACGATGTACGGCGGGACGATCACCAGCGTGATCATGAATGTGCCGGGCGAAACGGCTTCGGTCATCACCTGTATCGAGGGGCATGCCATGGCCCGCCAGGGCAGGGCGGGCGCCGCGCTCGCGATCGCGGCGATCGGATCGACGATCGGCGGTGTCGTGGCGACCGTTGCCGTGATTTTGCTCGCCGAGCCGCTCAGTCGGCTGAGCCTCGCCTTCGGGCCACCCGAGTTCTTCGCGCTGGTGATCCTGAGCTTCACCCTGCTGATCAGCCTCGCGGGGGATTCGCTGCTCAAGGGTGTGATCGCGGCGCTCTTCGGTCTAGCACTGACCTTGCCTGGGCTCGACCCGGTCAGCGGGCTGCCGCGATTCACCTTTGGGAGCCCGCACCTGCTCGACGGGCTGGGCATGGTACCGATTCTGATGGGGATGTTCGGGCTCTCCGAGATCCTACTGTCGGTGGAACGCGCTCGCCGTGCCGAAAGCACGCTCCCCGTGCGCTCGCTGATGCTCTCGGCGCAGGACTGGCGTGACTCGGCTGCCCCCATGGCGCGTGGGTCGGTGCTGGGTTTCGTAATCGGGGTGGTTCCGGGGCTTGGCGCTGCGACGGCCTCCTTTCTTTCCTACGCGATGGAGCGCCGGTTCACGCGTCATCCCGAGCGCTTCGGCCACGGTGCGATCGAGGGGGTGGCCGGGCCTGAGACCGCCAACAACGCGGCGGCCAATGCGGCCCTGCTACCGCTTCTGAGCCTCGGGATCCCTGGCTCGGCGACGGTCGCCGTGATCATGGCGGGCTTTTTGATCCACGGGATCTCGCCAGGGCCGTTTCTCTTTCGAGATCACCCCGATGTGGTCTGGTCGTTGATCGCCAACATGCTGGTGGCGTCGGTGATCCTGCTGATTCTCAATCTGCCGCTCGTGCGGCTCTGGGTGTCGCTGCTGCGCCTGCCACAGGCGGTGCTCTTTACCGTGATCGTGGTGTTCACGGTCATTGGCACCTATAGCGTCAATTCGAGTCTCTTCGATGTTGGGGTCATGCTGGTCTTCAGTGTGATCGGCTATGTGCTTCGCAAGCTCGACTTTCCGATGGCGCCCATCGCGCTCACCTTGGTCCTGGGGCCGCAACTCGAAACGGCGCTTGGCCAGTCCCTGGTGATGTCGGAGGGCAGCTATCTGATCTTTCTGCGCAGCCCGATATCGGTGGGGTTACTCCTGGCTGCGCTCGTGAGCCTGGCTTACTTTGCATGGGCCGCCCGACGCGATCGTCCCGCGGCAGGGCTGCGAGGCGGCGATTCGGAGACTTGATCGGCTCGCGGCTGCGCTTGACGCCACTCGGGGGGCTCCCTAGGATACCGGCCGTTTTGCGAGGTCGGGGCCTTCCATGAATGCCGTGTTGCGTGTCATGTCCTCTAAAGCGCCCGCCGCCTTGCTGCCGCGCCTGCTCGAGCGTATCGCCTTGTCCCGAGGTTTGGCCTGGGAGCATTGCGCGCTCGGTGGGGTCGAGGCGGTGGCGCGCCTTCGCGAGGATCAGGCCGGGGCGTTTGACATCGCGGTGCTCGAACGCACAGCGCTCGAGACCCTGGCCGAAGAGGGCCTGATCCTGAGGGCCAGTCTGACTGACGTGGTACTGTCCCGCACCGCGATCGCCGTGGGCGCTGGTTCATTGCGACCCGACGTGGGTTCGGTGGCCAGTCTGGTGAAGGCCCTGCGACAAGCGTCAACGATTGGCTACTCGACCGGACCGAGCGGTCGAGCGTTGATGGGCTTGCTCGTGGCGTGGGGGCTGTTCGATGAATTGCAGGGTCGGCTCGTCCAGGCTCCGACAGGTGTCCCGGTCGGTCGACTGATCCGCGAGGGCCGGGT
>CAZAVT010000170.1:4602-5533 GCA_964488395.1 uncultured Burkholderiaceae bacterium
TGCAGGCCGGACTGGCGGCGCGGATCACCGCGCTGATGCCGAAAGGCGCCGAGATCGACACCGTTTTCAGCGCTGCGGTCTGCGCGGGTTCGACCCAGCCTGATCGCTCGGGGGCGGTTATTGCCGCGATGGCTTCCCCGGACTTCAAGAGCCTCCGTGCCGAATGCGGCTTTGACGAGGCGCCCGCTCGCTGAGCGGGCGTCGATCCACGATCACCGAACCAACAGGGCTGCCATGATCATCGACATTCACGGTCACTACACCACTGCGCCGCGGGCGCTCGAAGCGTGGCGGGCGCGGCAGGTCGCGGGGATCAATGATGTGACACAGCGTCCCCGGGTCGAAGAACTGCGGATCAGCGACGACGAATTGCGCGAGTCGATTGAAACCAACCAGCTGCGCAAGATGCGTGAGCGCGGCATCGACCTCACCGTGTTCTCGCCCAGGGCGAGTTTCATGGCGCATCACATCGGCGACTTTTCGGTGAGTCAGACCTGGGCTCGGATCTGCAATGACCTCTGTTATCGGGTCGCAAGCCTCTATCCGGATCACTTTGCCCCTTGCGCGATGCTGCCGCAGAGTCCTGGCGTGGACCCGGCCAGCTGCATCCCTGAGCTGGTCCGCTGCGTCGAGGAGCTCGGCTTCGTGGCGATCAACCTCAACCCCGATCCCTCGGGCGGGCACTGGACCTCACCACCGTTGACCGATCGGCACTGGTACCCGATTTACGAGACGATGGTCGCGCTCGATGTGCCGGCGATGGTTCACGTCTCGACCTCCTGCAATGCCTGCTTTCACACCACCGGTGCTCACTACATCAATGCGGATACCACTGCGGTGATGCAGCTGATCCAGGGCGATCTGTTCAAGGACTTTCCCCAGCTGCGTTTCGTTATCCCGCACGGCGGCGGGGCGGCGCCTTACCACTGGG
>CAZAVT010000170.1:5543-8054 GCA_964488395.1 uncultured Burkholderiaceae bacterium
CGCGCAGGAGCTTGGCAAGCCGCTCCTCTCTGAACATCTCCTGCGCAATGTGTTCTTCGACACCTGCGTTTACCACCAACCGGGTATCGATCTGCTGACCCGAGTGATTCCGGTCGACAACATCCTCTTTGCGTCGGAGATGATCGGGGCGGTGCGCGGCATTGATCCCGAGACCGGCTTTGCCTATGACGATACCCGACGGTATGTCGAGGCAGCTGGCCTGCTGCGCGCTGCGCAACGCCAGCAGGTCTACGAGACCAATGCCCGTCGGGTCTATCCCCGTCTGGACCGGCGGCTCCAATCGAGAGGGCTCTGACATGTACGAACTGGGTGTGGTGTACCGCAATATCGTCCGCGCCGATCGCGCGGCGACCGATGCGCTGGCGGCCTTTGGCACCGCCACCGTGCACGAAGCGATGGGCCGCGTGGGGCTGATGAAGCCCTTCATGCGCCCGATCCAGAGCGGTGCCCAGATCTCGGGCACCGCGGTTACGGTGCTCCTGCAGCCCGGGGACAACTGGATGATGCATGTGGTGGCTGAGCAGATCCGCCCGGGCGATGTGGTGGTCGCGGCGGTGACCGCGGATTGCAGCGATGGCTACTTCGGGGACCTGCTGGCGACCAGTTTCATGGCCCGTGGCGCGCGCGCGCTGATCATCGATGCGGGTGTGCGCGATGTCGTCGTGCTTAATCGGATGGGCTTTCCCGTGTGGAGCAAGAGCGTGAGCGCGAGTGGCACGGTCAAGGCGACGCTGGGCTCGGTCAATATCCCCGTGGTCTGCGCTGGCATGATGATCCAGCCGGGCGATGCGATCGTTGCCGATGATGACGGGGTGGTCTGCGTGCCGCGGGATCGGGTGGCCGCCGTGCGCGATGCGGCGGCGGCGCGCGAGGCGAGTGAGGCGGACAAGCGCCGACGACTGGCGGCAGGTGAACTGGGTCTCGACATGTATGCGATGCGCGACCGCCTCCAGGCAGCGGGTCTGCGCTATATCGACTGAAGTGGGTTCTTGGGCCTCAATGATCGGATCGAAGGAGCGAAGATGTTAGTCATTGGTCGACTGATGGCGGCGGGCCTCCTGGCTGCTGCGCCCGCCTGGGCGCTGGCGCAGCAGCAGGCCTCGAGCAACTACCCCAACCGCGCGGTGCGCATCGTCGTGCCCTTCACCCCGGGCGGTACGACCGACATCCTGGGTCGCGCGATCGCTCAGGAGCTCAGCAAGTCCATGGGGCAGAGCTTCGTGGTCGACAACACACCGGGCGCCGGTGGCGCGATCGGCGCGGACAAGGTCGCGAAAGCCGCGCCTGATGGTTACACGCTGATGATGGGGCATATCGGGACGCTTGCGGTGAACCCGAGCCTCTATCCCAAGCTGCCCTACAACCCGGTCAAGGATTTCGCCCCGGTCGCATGGGTCGCGAGCGTGCCTAATGTGCTGGTGGTGCACCCGTCGGTGCCCGCAAAGACGCTGAAGGAGTTCATCGCCTACGCCAAGTCGCGGCCGGGCCAGTTGAATTACGGTTCGGGCGGCAACGGCAGCGCGGCCAATCTGGTCACCGAGTATCTGAAGCTCGAAGCCGGCATTGCGGTCGTGCATATTCCCTATCGGGGTACGGCACCGGCGGTCACCGATCTCTTGTCCGGGCAGATCCAGCTGATGTTCACCGGCGCACCGGCGCTCTCCAATCATTTAAAGAGCGGTGCAGTGCGTGCGCTGGCGGTCTCGAGCCCTGCGCGGCTGGCGATCCTGCCCGACGTGCCGACCGTTGAGGAGGCCGCTGGGCTCAAGGATTTTGCCGGAGATCAGTGGTACGGCGTGGTCGCACCCGCAGGAACGCCCCGGGAGATCGTGATGCGCCTCAATGAGCGGATCAATGCGTCGCTCGACAGTGCCGAGTTGAAGAACCGGCTGAATGCCGAGGGCGCGATCGCGACCCCCAATCCGCCCGAGGCGTTTGGTCAACTGATTGCCCGTGAGATCGAGCGCTGGCGGCCGGTGATCCAGCAGAGCGTCCAGGCGAACTGAGGCGTGTCAGACGACAGGGGGCCGACCGACATGACTGCAGCTCGCCAGAGGCTCCCGCTCGATGGGGTTCGAGTGGTCGAGTTCACGCACATGGTGATGGGACCGACCTGCGGGCTCGTGCTGGGGGACATGGGCGCCGAGGTGATCAAGGTCGAGCCCATCGACGGGGATCGGACGCGTCATCTGCTGGGTTCGGGGGCTGGATTTTTCCCGATGTTCAACCGCAACAAGAAGAGCATCCGGATCAACCTTCAGCATCCCGAGGGCGCTGAGGCGGCCCGGCGGCTTTGCGCGACGGCTGACGTCGTGGCCGAGAACTTCAAGCCGGGTTCGATGACCAAGTATGGGCTTGATTACAAGAGCCTGTCGGCGCGGGATGAGCGGTTGATTTACGCGAGCCTGAAGGGCTTCTTGCCAGGACCCTACGAGCACCGCACCGCGCTCGATGAGGTGGTGCAGATGATGGGCGGGCTGGCATACATGA
>CAZAVT010000171.1:0-8045 GCA_964488395.1 uncultured Burkholderiaceae bacterium
CGCCGCTTGCCAGGGCGTGTCCGAGGGCTCCGACGACGATCCCCAGCGCCGAGGCGATTCCGAAGGTGAGCTTGCGTGATTGATCGCTCCAGAGCATCAGGAGCTCGAGGGTGTAGGCATAGGGGCCCACCAGGGACAGGGCCTCGGGTCGGTTCAGCTGGGTGGCGACATAGGCTGGCTCCAAGGTCTCAGGGTGCTCGGGCAGGTAAGCCAGCCAGCCGGTGGTCCACCAGGCTGCGGTGATGATGAGTCCGATCGCCGCTCCCCCTGCGATCGTGTGACGCTCGTCGGGCCCATGCACTGAACGCTTGAGGACCAGCCCGAGCAAGGTCAAGGCGAGAGCCGGCGCGAGCCAGTGCGACACGGTGGCCAGGATCGGACCGTCGGTCGCACCCAGGAGCGCTGGCAGGGTCTGGTGGACGTTCAGATCCAGGCTCACTCGATCGATGCTCGAGACCCGCCAGACGGCGAAGAGGCCGCGAAGGGTCATGTAAGCCGAGACGGCGAGCACGAGCACGACCACCAGGGATTTGAGATTGCCGCCACCCAGTCGGATCAAGGTCTTGCTGGTGCAGCCCGAGGCGAGAACCATCCCGGCGCCAAACATCAGGCCACCGACGATGATCGACAACCAGGGCAGTCGCTTGGCCGCATAGGTCGAGGCCCCGATATCGACGCCTGCGAAGGTCTGTAGCAGCCATACACCCAGGATCGCCACGGCGATCGCGGTGAGCCACTGATAGGCTCGAGCCCAACTGCCCATATTGAGGGCGTCCGAGATCGAGCCGAGCGCGCAGAAATGGGTACGACTTGCGACCGCGCCGAAGAGCATTCCCAACCCGAAGCCGATCGTGGTGATCACTGCGGGAGCTATCATCGGGGACTGCATGGCGTTCGGGGGGTGAGGTGAGCGGCGGGCGGGATGAAGCGAGGGGTCGGTTGTGGCCAGAGGATATCAGCTCTGTCCGCCGGCCCGCCCGCCAGACGGTCGCCCGTGCTGTGCCGGTTCGCCGAGCCCGACCAAGACCCTACTGATGCATCGTGTCCCTCTTCCTGTCGCGGAGTACTTCATGTTCGAGACCACCATCGCAGGCAGTCTGCCCAAGCCCTCCTGGCTCGCCGAGACCGGCAAGCTCTGGCCTCAATGGCACGCTCGCGACCAGGAGCTCGAGCGCCAGAAGGCTGATGCCACCCTGCTCTGGATCAAGCTTCAGGAAGATGCCGGTCTGGATGTGATTGGTGACGGAGAGCAGTCACGCCAGCATTTCGTTCACGGGTTTCTCGAAGCCGTCGAAGGCATTGACTTCCAGAATAAGGTCAAGATGGGGATCCGCAATAACCGCTATGACGCGATGGTGCCGCAGGTGGTCGGTCCGCTGCGACTGCGGGGACGCGTTCATCAGAGCGAGGCGCGGCTCCTGAGGGCCCACACGCGAAAGCGTATCAAGTTCACGCTGCCCGGGCCGATGACGATTGTCGATACGGTTGCCGATCGACACTACGGTGATCGGGTGAAGATGGCAATGGCCTTTGCCGAGCTGTTGAACCAGGAGGCGAGAGCCCTCGAAGCTGATGGGGTCGACATCATTCAGTTTGACGAGCCTGCCTTCAATGTCTACATGGAAGAGGCGGCGACCTGGGGCATCGACGCCTTGCATCGGGCCATCGAGGGTCTGCGCTGCACGACGGCCGTTCACATCTGTTACGGCTATGGCATCGCTGCCAACGTCGAATGGAAGAAGAGTTTGGGAGAGTCCTGGCGGCAATACGAAAAAGTCTTCCCAGCGCTTGCAGCGAGCCGGATCGGTCAGGTATCGCTCGAGTGCGCCAATTCGAGGGTGCCGATGGAGCTGATGGGTCTGCTCGCCGGCAAGGACGTGATGGTTGGGGTGATCGACGTCGCGACCGATCGGATCGAGACCGCCGAAGAGGTTGCCCAGACCATCGAGCGCGCGCTGTCGCAGGTGCCAGCCTCGCGTCTGATTGCCTGCACCAACTGCGGCATGGCGCCGATGGATCGGCTCACCGCGCAGCGCAAGCTCGAGGCGATGGCGGCTGGCGCTGCGCTCGCGCGCGCTCGCCAGTCGGCCAGTTCAGCCTGATTCGGGTTTGCGCTCATTCGTCGAAGAGCGGCAATTCGTAATTGACCGGAGGTTCGCCTGAGCGCAGCGCGGAACGGGGCGACCAGGTGCCCCGCCGGCTCAGCGATGAGATCCGCACGCCGAGCAGCCGCAGGCGCCGGTCGAGCGCGACCCGCTTCAGGCACTGCCCGGCTGCGGCGCGGATCTGCTGCGCATCATCGGTTGGCTCGGCCATCGTCTGATCGCGGGTTAGGGTCACGAAGTCCTCGAATCGCAGTTTGAGGCCGACCGTTCGGCCTTGGTAGCCTTTGCGTCGCAGGTCCTCGGCCAGGCGTTCGCAAAGCGCGGTGAAGTGGGCCGATAGTTGGGTCCGATCGTGGCGTGGGTGCAGGTCGCGCTCGAAGGTCGTCTCCCGACTGATCGAGCGTGGCTCGCTGAAAGTGACCACTGGACGGTCATCCCGACCGTGCGCTGATTCGTGCAGCCAATTGCCATAGGCGCGGCCGAAGTGTTGGATCAGCTCGGCAAGCGGCGCCTGCGCCAGTTGGCCGATCCGCTCGATCCCCAACCTGGCGAGCTTTTCGGCAGCCTTGGGGCCCACGCCGTTGATTCGACGGACCTCGAGGGGCCAGATCCGCGACTCGATGTCATCGGCCTCGATCAGGGTGAGACCGTCGGGCTTGTCGAGCTCGGAGGCGATTTTCGAGAGCAGCTTGTTCGGCGTGATGCCGATCGAGCAGGACAAGCCCGTGCTGTTGCGGATCGCCGCCTTGATCGCCTCCGCCAATGCCCGTCCCCCGTCGTGCTCCACGCCTGGGCCATCGGTGAGATCGATGTAGATCTCGTCGATACCCCGATCTTCGATCACGGGCGCGATCTCTGCCACCGCCATCTTAAAGCGGCGCGACAGCCGCCGGTATTCGTCGAAATCGGCAGGCAAGAGCAATGCGTCGGGGCAGAGTACAGCGGCCTTCATCAAACCCATTCCCGAGTGCAAGCCATAGGCCCGCGCCTCATAGGTCGCCGTGGTGATGACCCCGCGACCCGCATAGTCGCGAAGGCGTCGCGGCGCGCCCTCCGGGGATGCGCCGGCCCGGCGGCCACCGATCACCAGCGGTTCGCCCCGTAGTTCGGGTCGCCGCAACAATTCGGCCGAGGCGTAGAAGGCATCCATGTCCAGATGCGCGATCCGTCGTCGACCAGGGTTCGCACCAGTGGACATGGGATGTCGGAACAGTGGGGATTTCGAGGAACCGTATTATGTCGGTTTGGTCGAGTTCGACGGGTTTTCGTTGATGGCTCTCATTTTGCTGGTGCGACACGGGCAGGCTGCGTTCGGCACCGACGACTATGACCGCCTGTCCGATTTGGGCAGGCAACAGGCCCGCTGGCTAGGCGAGCATTTGCGCGATCGCGGCGTTCGTCCGGTCGGTGCGGTCTGCGGGAGTTTGAGGCGTCAACGCGACACGGCGACAGAGTTGCTGGGGGCCCTCGGCTCGAACCTCACTGCCACCATTGATGCAGGACTCAACGAATACGAGGGCGATGCCCTCTATGCGTGCCATACCGGTGGGGCCGACCATCGCGCGCATCAGCAGCGCGATGTCCGGGATTACTGGCGGACGTTTCGTGCGGCCATGCAGGCTTGGGCCAATGATGCCTTGCCCGGCATGCCCGAGAGCTGGGTCGCTTTCGGGGCTCGGGTTCGAGCTGCAGTTGACGCCGCGATCGGCGGAGCGGGTCGCGACGATGCGGTGCTGGTGGTGAGTTCAGGCGGTGCGATCGGTCGCTTGGTGGCCGATATCATGTCGGCGCCGGCCGCGACGGCGATCGAGCTAAATCTGCAATTTCGCAACACAGGCCTGTGTGAACTGATCGCCGGAACCCGCAGCCTGCGCCTCCTCAGTTACAACAATGTGCCTCATCTGGACCGTCCAGAGCGTCGGCACAGCATTACCTTTGCCTGACCGGGGTCCATTCGTTCATCGAGGATCCGAGGTCCCTGTTTGAAGCGCATTCCCAGGAGATTCATTTCATGTCCGCGCGTATCGACAAATTCGGCCTGAGGGTCGACCCCAAGCTCTTCCAGTTGATCGAGGATGAGGCCCTGCCCGGTACGGGAATCGCGCCCGAGCGTTTCTGGCGAGGCTTGTCCGAGCTCCTGCACGGGCTTGGACCTCGCAATCGCGAGCTGCTCGAGCGTCGGGATGCCTTGCAGGCGACGATCGACCAATGGCATCGCGCCCGGCAGGGACGGCCGATCGATTTGACGGAGTATCGAACCTTCCTCCAGGACATTGGCTACATCGTTGCCGAGCCGGAAGACTTTCGGGCGCAAACCGCGAACGTCGATCCCGAGATTGCCTTGATCCCGGGCCCGCAGTTGGTCGTACCGGTGATGAACGCGCGCTACGCGCTCAATGCGGCCAACGCCCGCTGGGGCAGTCTGTTTGACGCGCTCTACGGCACGGATGCGCTGGGTGATGCGCCGGCGGCGGGCGCAGCTTATGATCCGGCGCGCGGCGCCAGGGTTATCGGCTGGGCCAAGGCCTTCCTGGACCGCCACGCGCCGCTCGCTGGCGCGGGCCATGACACCGTACAGGGCTGGCGGGTCGAGGGAGGGCGTCTCCTCGCTCTGACCTCTGCCGGCGCCGTGCCACTCGCCGACCCCACGCGCTTTGCTGGTCATCGGGGTGATGCGGCCTCGCCGCAGGCGATCCTGCTGCGTCATCACCAGTTGCATATCGAACTCGTGATCGATCGTCTGCATCCAGTGGGGGGGACTGATCCGGCGGGCTTGGCCGACGTGCTGCTCGAGTCCGCAGTGACCACGATCATGGACTGCGAGGACTCCATCGCAGCTGTCGATGGCGAGGACAAGGCGCTCGCCTACCGGAATTGGCTGGGCCTGATGAAGGGGACACTGACCGAGACCGTGAGCAAGGGCGGACGCACCTTCGTTCGTCGCCTCAATCCGGATCGTGCTTACATCGGTGCCGACGGACAGACCTTCAGTCTCAAGGGGCGGTCGCTGATGCTGGTGCGCAATGTCGGCCACCTCATGACCACACCCGCGATCCTCGATCGTGACGGTCGGGAAGTCTTCGAGGGACTCCTCGATGCGATGTGCACCACGCTGATCGCGATCCACGACCTGCGCCGCGGTTCGCGCCATGGCAACTCGGTCAAGGGCTCGGTTTACGTCGTGAAGCCCAAGATGCACGGTCCCGAGGAGGTTGCGTTTGCCGATCAGGTGTTCGGCGAGGTCGAGCGGCTCCTTGGGCTGCCAGCCGATACGGTGAAGCTGGGCATCATGGACGAGGAACGGCGCACGACCCTCAACCTGAAGGCCTGCATCCATGCGGCGCGCCGGCGGGTCGCTTTCATCAATACGGGTTTCCTTGACCGCACGGGCGATGAGATCCATACCTCGATGGAGGCCGGCGCGATGGTGCGCAAGGCCGACATGAAGAAGCAGCGCTGGATCAGCGCCTATGAGTTCTGGAACGTCGATACCGGCCTTGCCTGCGGTCTGGCCGGCCGTGCGCAGATCGGCAAGGGCATGTGGGCGATGCCCGACCTGATGGCTGCGATGCTCGAGCAAAAGCGGGGTCATCCACAGGCTGGTGCCAACTGTGCCTGGGTCCCCAGTCCCACCGCTGCGACGCTCCACGCCACGCACTATCACGATGTCGACGTGCTCGCGCGTCAGGCCGAGATTGCCGCGCAGGGCCGCCGCGCGCAGCTGGACGAGCTGCTTGCGATCCCGCTCGCACCTGCCCACTGGAACGCCCAGGAGATCAATGCCGAGCTCGAGAACAACGCCCAAGGAATCCTCGGCTACGTGGTGCGTTGGATTGACCAGGGGGTCGGCTGCTCCAAGGTGCCCGACATTCACGACGTCGGGCTGATGGAGGATCGGGCGACCTGCCGGATCTCGTCCCAGCATATTGCCAACTGGCTGCGTCACGGCGTGGTGAGCACAGATCAGGTGATGGCCGTGATGAAGCGGATGGCCGCTGTAGTCGATCGGCAGAACGCCAGCGACCCTCTCTACCGGCCGATGGCACCGTCGTTCTCGGGAGAAGCGTTTCAGGCTGCCTGCGATCTGGTCTTCAAGGGCTGCCAACAGCCGTCCGGCTACACCGAGCCGATCCTGCATGCGCGTCGCCTGCGCTTCAAGGCGGGCGCACGCTGAACCTTCACGCAGGCAACGACCCTGTCAGGGGCGCACCCCTGGCCCCTCGTGGGGCATGCCCGCAGCGCGTGCTCGGAGAAAGAGTTCCAGGGCACTCAGGACCGGGCCGAATGCTTCAGGAGACTCGGCGCGCACGCCGCTGAAGCAGCCGCGCAGGCGGCGCGACAAGGACCCCAGGCCCTGCCACTGCAGCCGATAGATCGGATAAGCGGTTGGATGAGCCTGAGGGATCGTGCTGCCACCGAGTCGTTCGCCGGACCGCTGATCGTGGCAGTCGCTGCAGGACAGCGCCATCTGCCCGATGCGGGTCGCGAAGAGCTTTCGGCCCTGCTCGAGCGCTGACTGCAGGCGGGGGCCGCTGACCGACGCGATGGGCTCCCCGCGCGACTGTTTGGCGATCAGAGCCTCGAGTGCGAGGAGCTCGTCGGACTCGGGTCCAAGCGGCCCTGCACCCTGGTGGCGCTCGCTGCAGAGACTGATGCGATGAGCCAGCGTGACGGGCCGTCCGAGTTCGCTGTCCCACGCGGGGTACCGGGTCGCGATGCCCCGCATTGAGGCTTCTGCGGGCCCATGGCAGCTGACGCAAGGGCGGCCAGCCGAGCGGCGGCGCTCGCCGAGCCAGAGTCGCTCGCCGTCGCGCACCCAGAGAAGGGCAGGGTTCTGGCTATCGTCCGTTTGCAGCGCCTGCGTGGAACGACTCATGTACGTGAATCCGGAGCGCCGAGGGTCGGTTTGGACTGGCGATTCAAAACGCTCTGCGGCCATCCCTTCAACGCGCGCGCTCAAGGCCGCACTGACGGCGAGCCAACCGAGCGCGAACATCCATCGGCGACGGCCCCGGTGGATCATCGGACCGTCAGCATGACTCGCTCGACATGCTCGAAACCGTGATCTCCGGACCACCGGAACTGCAGTTCGCCGGAGCGCTCGGCCCGGAAGCGAAACGACAGGAAGGGGTTGGCCGAGACCGCCGGGAACAGTTCGGCACGGACGATCAATTCCTCGCCGAGGGAGCAGCTGAATTCCCGAATGATGTTGCGCTCCAGCAGCTCTCCGTCCGAGCCCCGGCGATAACCGGTCTCCATCGGGTGACCGATGGTCGCGCGGACCCGAATGAGCTCGCCTCGGCGGGCTTCGCGCGGCAGGTCGATCAAGGTACGAGTGTTCATGGACTTCGAGCGCTCAGTCGTCCGTTTCGGTACAGGCGGCGAGTGTGACGATAACTTCGACCTCATGAGACCAGAAACTGCCATCCGAGCATTCGGCCACTGCGATCAGTTTCTGGGAAGTGGCGAGCCGGATCCGGCTTTCCACCTCGGCCTCCGTCGTGCCGCTCGCTCCCAGATGAAAGCGCAGCACTTCGTGCTGCGGATTGCCTTCGCTGAAGACGGCGATGGCGCGGACCTTTACCCCCTTGTCTGCCGGGGGCTCGACGCTCACGGCGATTGGGACCGTGTTGCCGTTATCCACCAGCACGGCGACCTCGAGTCGGACCCTGCCTGACTGCGGCCAGGCGCCGCCGGTGAAGGCGAGTACGGCCGAACGGTAGGACGCAGCCTGGTTCGCTGCGGGCGCAGCGTCCACCGGGGTCGAGACGACCGTGCCAAGGCAAGCAGCGATGCCCGCTGTGCGTCGTGCCAGCGGCCAAGCCACCGTCCTGGCAAGCACCTGTCTGCGTATGCGGTCTGCGCCGGGCATCGCGTTGCTCCCTTCAGTCCCTGAGGCTCACGAGATAGGCGGTCACGTCCTCGATCTGTTGAGCCGTG
>CAZAVT010000172.1:0-2398 GCA_964488395.1 uncultured Burkholderiaceae bacterium
CCAGCAAGGCGTGGTCGACGGGCAGGAAAACCCCATCCCCGTGATTCTTGCGTCCAAGTTCTCTCAGGTGCAAAAGCACCTGTCCCTGACCGGTCATGTCTATTCGCCAGCGGTGCTCATCCTGTCACCAGTGGTCTGGAACAAGCTCTCGGCCGCCGACAAGTCGGTGTTCCAGGAAGCGGCCAGAAAAGCCGCAGCAGCCCAGCGCAAGAAGGTGAACGACGACGAGAACAACGGCATCGCCCAACTCGAAAAGGAAGGCATGCAGGTGATTCGCGAAGTCGATGGCGCGAGCTTTCGCCGAGCGGTAACGCCCGCCTATGACCAATATGCCAAGGAATTCGGCATCGCTCGGATAAGGCACGAAACTCCGGCCGGCTGACCCACCGCCCCGCGCGGATGGGGCTGCCGGTGGTGGGGAACCCATGAAGACCCTCGAGCAAGCGGTCATGGCGGTCAACCGCTGGGCACTCATCGTGCTGCTGGCGGCCATGTCATTGATCATCTTCATCAACGTCCTGGGGCGCTACTTCATCGGACAGGCCCTGCCCTGGGCCGAGGAAGTTGCCCGTCACATGATGATCTGGCTCACCTTCCTGGGGGCCGGACCGGTGCTGCGCTACGGTGGCCACATTGCGGTTGAAAACCTGCAGGACAGCCTGCCGAGGGCCTGGGCCATTGCGCTGCGGGCCTTGATTGCCCTGCTGCTTCTGGCGTTTTTCGTGTTCCTGGTGCGGTGGGGCCTGCTCTATGTGGAGCGCACGCAGTACCAGACCACCGCCGCGACCCAGATTTCCTTTGCGTACATCTATGCAGCGATGCCGGTGGGCGGCCTCTTTCTGATCCTGCACTTCCTGTTCATCGTCCGGGACTATGTGCTCGAGCGCCGCTTTGCCTCGGACAGCCACTTCGACGCCAATGCGAGCGCCTCGCTGTGAGCGCGAGCCTCATCCTGCTGCTGAGCGCCTGCATCTACCTTGCGATCGGTGTGCCCGTGGCGTTCGCGCTCGGACTGTCCACCGTGACCGCACTCCTCCTGGGCTCGTCGTTTCCCCTGCTGGTCGTACTGAAGGAGACCTTCACCGGGATCGACAGCTTCCCTCTGATGGCCGTTCCTTTTTTCATCCTCGCCGCAGAAATCATGAGCGGCGGCTCACTCACCGAGGTGCTGCTGCGCTTTGCGAGCCAACTCGTCGGTCACAAGCGGGGCGGCCTGGGCTACACCAACATTGCGGGGCTGACCTTTTTCTCTGGCATCTCAGGATCGGCGCTCGCCGACGCGGCGGGCCCGGGATCAATGATGATCCGAATGATGGACAAGGCTGGTTACGACCGGGCCTACGCCGCAGCGCTCACCGCTTCCACAGCCATTGTCGGGCCCATCATCCCGCCCTCGATCATCATGATCATCTATGCGTTGCAGGACCACCAGGTTTCCGTGGCCAAGCTCTTTGCCGCTGGCCTCCTGCCGGGTCTCCTGATCGCAATGGGCATGGCTGCAGTGAACTGGCACGTCTCGCGCAAGCGCAACTACCGCGGCGAGGACCGCCGGGCGAGCTGGGCAGAGCTGATGCACACCACCGGCAAGGCGCTGCCCGCACTCCTGCTGCCCGTGTTGATCCTGGGGGGCATGAGAGCGGGATGGTTCACACCCACCGAGGCGTCGGTCGTCGCCGTCTTCTACGCGCTGATCTGCGGAAAATTCATCTACAGAACCTTGGCCTGGAAGGCGCTCCCCGACATCCTGGCGCGCTCTGCCCTGCTCACGGCGTCGGTGCTGATCATCATCGGGACCTCAGCGGCCTTTGCCTGGGTGCTGACGATCGAGGGCCTGCCGATCCAGCTGGCCAACTGGATGACCGCGCAGGAGCTATCGCCGCTCACCTTCCTGTTGGCCGTCAACGTGTTCCTGCTTCTTTTCGGGATCTTCATCGAACCGCTGCCTGGGGTGATGGTTCTGGCGCCAATCCTCGCACCGATCGCGAGCAAACTGGGCATCGATCCCACCCACTTCGCGATGATCGTCATCCTGAATCTGACGCTG
Organism: uncultured Burkholderiaceae bacterium; assembly: GCA_964488395.1. Lineage (GTDB taxonomy): Bacteria > Pseudomonadota > Gammaproteobacteria > Burkholderiales > Burkholderiaceae_E > SYIM01. Next base: position 2,045 of record CAZAVT010000172.1, read on the forward strand.
GGCATGATCACGCCCCCCGTGGGAGGGCTGTTGTTCGTGACCTCCAACGTTGCCAAGGTGCCGCTCGCCGCGCTGACCCGGGAACTCAAGCCCTTCCTGCTCGCTCACCTGATCATTCTGGCCCTCATCACGCTGGTGCCGGAACTGAGCACCTGGCTGCCCCATATGATGGGTTTCAAGTAACGCACAGACCTCAGGCAAGGGCCTCGTCAAACGCGATTTGCACCTTCAGGGAATGGCGCTTGTCTGCCGCCAGGTCAAAGGCTTCGATCGCACGAGCCACCGGCAGCACCGAGGTAATGACCGGTCGGCCATCGATCAGGCCGTCGTTGAGAAATTTCACGGCCGTTGCGA
>CAZAVT010000172.1:2408-6370 GCA_964488395.1 uncultured Burkholderiaceae bacterium
TTGGCCACCAGTTGATTGATCGGTAGCGACACGTCGCCACCGAGCCCGACGGTCACCAGCACGCCGCGCGGCGCGATCACGTCCAGCGCCGTACGCAGGGCGGCCTGGCTGCCTGAGGCCTCGAAGACGGTGTCGAACTGGCCCTTGTCGACCTTGTACTGATCGAGACCCTCGGCATTCGTGGCGAGATTGAGGGTTTCATCGGCGCCCATCGCCTGCGCGCACCGCAAGGGCAAATCGGCAATGTCGGCCGCGACAATCCGGGCCGCCCCGGCACGGCGAAGGGCGCCGATCAGCAGCGAACCGATCGGACCACAGCCGGTCACCAGAACCTGCTGACCAAGGACGCTGCCCGCGCGGGCAATCGCATGGAGCCCCACTGATAGCGGCTCGGCCAAGGCTGCCTGGGACAGGCTGAGATGGTCCGCGATCGGGTATGCCTGTGCAGCGTCGATCACCAGCTGCTCACAGAAAGCACCCTGAATATGAGGAAAGGGCATGGCGCTGCCATAGAAGCGCATGAACAGACAATGGTTGTGCTGGCCGCGCTGGCAGTAGCGGCAACGACCGCAGGGCCGCGACGGCGAGATGGCAATACGCTGGCCCGCCTGGAGACCGCTCACCTGCGCGCCCACCGACTCGACCACGCCGGAGACCTCATGACCGAGGGCCATCGGTTCTTTGATCCGCACCGTACCAAAACCACCATGCTGGTAATAGTGCAGGTCTGATCCACAGATGCCGCCATAAGCGACCCGTACCCGCAACTCGTGCGCCTGTAAGTCGGGAGCCGGCCGCGTTTCCAGCCGCAGATCCTGCGGGCCATGGCAAATCAATGAAATCATGTCTGCAGCGCCTTCCAAGAACTGTTGGCTCTGTCAATAGAGCAGGCGCGCTGGCACCATCACCAGCGCCGGGAACATGACCATCAGGAACATGACGATGAATTGCACCGTCATGAACGGCAGGACTCCCCGTGTGACGTCATCCATGCGCATGCGGCCAACGCCGGCCACGACGTTCAAGACCGTCCCCACGGGTGGGGTCACGAGACCAATCGAATTGTTGATGATGAAGAGCACCCCGAAGTAAACCGGATCGATACCGGCCGCCTTGACGATGGGCATGAGGACCGGGGTGAGAATGAGGATGGTCGGCGTCATGTCCATCGCAGTGCCGACGATCATGCAAAGCACCATGATGACGAAAAGCAGCAGTGTGGGTCGATCGATCAGCGGCTGAAGCAACTGCACCAGCATCGACGGCAGATTGGCCACCGCGATCAGCCAGGCGGACATCATGGCGGCAGCGACCAGGAACATGACGAGCGCGGTGGTCATGGCGGCTCGTTCGAACACCTGGTAGAGCTGCTTCCAGGACAACTCGCGATAGACGACTCCCGCGACGAACAGGGCATAAACGGCCGCCACGACAGCCGCCTCAGTGGGGGTGAAGATGCCCATTCGCAAGCCGAGCAGGATGATCAGCGGCAACATCAAGGCCCAGCTCGCTCTGCGCATTGCCGCCAGCACCTCCGGCAGGCTTCGGCGCGGCGGCGGGATCAGATGCTCCTTTCGAGTGAGATACCACCAGGTGATCCACAGTCCCGCGCCCAGCAGCAGACCGGGAAAGATCCCCGCCAGGAACAACTTGCTGATCGAGACATTGGCGGCGACGCCAAAGATCACAAACGCGATCGATGGCGGAATCACCGGACCGATCACGCCACAGGCAGCGATGAGGCCGCCGCTACGGGCCTTGTCATGTCCGGCCTTGACCATCATCGGCAACATCAGCGCAGTCAGAGCGGCGGCATCGGCGACCGCTGAGCCCGACAGTGCGGACAGGAGACAGGCGGCCACAATCGTGACGTAGCCCAAACCGCCTCGAATGTGACCCACCAGGGCCATGGCAAAGTCGACGATGCGACGCGACAGGCCGCCCGTGTTCATCACCTCGCCCGCCAGCATGAAGAAGGGAACCGCCAGCAGCGGAAAGCTGTTGGCGCCCTCGATCACATTGAGCGCCATGATCTGGGCATCGAAGATATTCAGATGCCACATGAGCGCCACGCCGCAAAGCAGCAGGGCAAAGGCAATCGGTACACCCAGGGCCATCGCGCCCAGCAGCGATCCGATGAAAACGAGGAGGGTCATGACCGTCTGCCGTGCTCAGTGTTGCTGGGCGCGAGGATCGATGCGCTCTTCTTCAGACTCGCGGACGCCGATCAGGTCGGCGTCCCGGAGCTGGCCAGTTTTCAGCCGCCACATGCGGTAGGCCAGCATCACGCCGCCGACGAGGGCTCCGAACATGCCGCAACCATAGAAGATCGCCTGGGACAGCTCCATCACCGGGCTGGTCGTGGCGAGATTCATCACCACCAGGCGCCAGGTGCCAATGGCCATCAGGACACAGCAAAAGAGCATGAGCAGGTTGGCAATCACGAAGCAAATCTTGCGTCCCCTCACCGACAGGCGCGCGATCAGGGTGTCAGTGCCCAGGTGGGTCCCCTCCTTGATGGCAACCACCGCCCCCATGAAGGTAATCCAGACAAACAGCCAGCGCGACAGTTCATCGGAGACGGCCAGACCGGAATTGAATCCGTAGCGCAGCACCACGTTGCCAAAAACGAGAATCACCATCAGTGCCAGGAAAGCTGCCATGACGGTCTTGATGATCTTGCAAAGATGGTCGATGACCTGGTCAACCATGGGAACCCTCATTCATCAATACGCTGCCCCGTCGGGCTTTCTGTCTCAAAGAGTGGCGGTGACGCCGCCGTCGACATAGAGGACGTGGCCATTCATGAAGCGCGAAGCCTCGCTTGCTAGAAAAACCGCGGCGCCGCCCAGGTCCTCCACTTCACCCCAGCGCCGGCTGGGGGTACGAGCAACGAGCCAGGCAGAGAACGTCGGATCGGCCACCAGCTTTTCCGTCAGTTCGGTCTTAAAGTAACCCGGACCCAGCCCGTTGACATTCAGGCCATGAGGACCCCAGTCGATAGCCATGCCCTTGGTCAGCATCTTCACGGCCCCCTTGCTCGCGGCATACGGCGCGATGCTCGGCCGGCCCAGCTCGCTTTGCACCGAGCAGATGTTGATGATCTTGCCCCGTCCCCGCGCGATCATGCCCTGGGCGACCGCTTTGCTGACGAAGTAGACGCTGTCGAGGTTGGTCTTCATCAGGGTATGCCAGTCCTGGTCGGCAAACTCGTGCAGAGGGCCCCGGATCTGCATGCCGGCATTGTTGACCAGAATGTCGATGGGGCCCTGGGCCTCGATGCCCTGGATGGCTGCGCGCACCTCGGCAGCAACGGTCACGTCAAACGCGCAGCCGCTGACAGCGAGCTGCTCGGCCCGTAGTCGTTCAACCGCCTGCTCCATCTTGCCGACATGGCGACCATTCAGCACGACGTGCGCACCCGCCTGCCCGAGCGCACGAGCCAGGGCGAGACCGATACCGGCCGATGAGCCCGTGATGAGAGCCTTGCGGCCGTGAAGTTGAAACGATTCGAGAATGCTCATGATCCGGAGCCCGTTGCCTGCAGTGAAACGCCCCCCGGGAGACGGGGGGCGCCGATCGCGCTTACTGGGTCGCTTCGATGGCTTTCAGCAGGGATGGGCCGTTCTTCTCGGCAAAGGTCTTGGCAATCTCCGCCGAGACGATTTTCTGGAAGGGCGCCATGTCCACGTTCTCGATCACCTGCATGCCGGACTTCTTCAGGTCGGCGATCACCTTGGAGGCGTTCTGCGCATTGAGATTGCGCTGGAAGGCAGCTGCCTCACGAGCTGCGTCGACAATGATTTTCTGGTAATTGGCCGGCAAGCTCTCGAACTTCGCTCTGTTCATCGCCACGATGAGCGGGGAATACACGTGGTTGCTCACCGTCAGGTGCTTCTGAACCTCATAGAACTTGGACGACCAGGTCACATTGATCGGATGCTCCTGGGCGTCGAACGCAC
>CAZAVT010000172.1:6380-7922 GCA_964488395.1 uncultured Burkholderiaceae bacterium
TGACGATGCCAGGGAGCTTCATGCCGGGCTTCAGGTCCTCGGGCTTGTTGACCGGGCGCTTGTTGTTCGTGAAAGCGCGCCAACCGTTTTCCCAGTAGGCCAGACCCTTGAGGTTGTGCGGCGCGAGCTCATTGAGCACGCCGGTCCCCACCTCACCGTCGAGCACGTTGTAGGCGTGTTGAGCACTGCGGAACACGAAAGGCAGCTCCATGGCCGCGGTATTGGGGACGATGCCGTTGTAGTTGGAGGCACCGCTCGAGACGATGTCGATCGTGCCGCCTCGCACGCCGTTGATCATGGCGGCATCATTGCCCAGCTGTCCGGCCGGGAAAATGGTGATTTCCACATCGCCGTTGGTCCGCTGCTTGACCAGCTCGGCCATTTTGACAGCCGCTGCATGCTGGCCGTCGGTGGTGTTGACCGCGTGGGCCAGCTTGAGATTGAACTTGGCGGCATAAGCCGTCGGGCCCGAAAGTGCGATCACACAGGCCAGCAGTAGTCGTGAAAGTTTCATGCTTGTCTCCTAGAGACTTATGGTTGGTGGGTAAAGATCATTCGACAGTCAGCGCCGCGCGGACCTGCCGGACCAGATCAGCGACAGGTAGCGCCAGGTCGAGCGTCAGAATATCGCGCTCTTCGGCCTGAGGCTTCTCCAGGGTCTGCAACTGGCTGGCGAGCAGATCGGGCGGCATATAGTGGCCGCGGCGTTGCTGCAAGCGCTCCTCGATCAGGCGTTTGTCACCGTCGAGAAAAACAAAGCGGACCCCGGACGCGATCGTTCGGATGCGTTCTCGGTAGCTGCGCTTGAGCGCGGAACAAGCGATCACCCTGCTGCAGCCTCGATGACCATCGACCAGACAACGACCGATGCGATCGAGCCAGGGCCAGCGATCAGCATCATCGAGCGGCTGACCCGAGCGCATCTTGGCAACGCTGTGCGGTGAGTGGAGGTCATCGCCGTCCAGCATCTCAAAGCCCAGATCCTGCGCGATCGCCCGGGCCAGCGTCGTCTTGCCGCAACCGGATACGCCCATCACCACCATCGGCGGACGCAGGGTGGCCTCTGGCGCGATGACCAGCTCGATCTCAGCGCGCATTCGGCGATCCACGCTCAGCGAGACCCCTGCTCTCAGGTACAGGGGTCAACAAGGGCTGGCCGCTGGTCCCCGCACGCATGTTGGCAAAGGCCAGATCAGCCATGGCCTGTCGGGTCTGATGCGTCGCGCTCGCCATGTGCGGCGTCAGCACGACATTGGGCAGGGACCAGAGGGCCTGCGGCACATTCGGCTCATCGGCAAATACATCCAGACCTGCGCCCGCGATCGTACCGTCCTCGAGCGCTTTGACCAGCGCGGCTTCGTCGACCACGCTTCCGCGGGCCACATTGATGAGATAGCCCTCGGGACCCAGGGCCTCCAGCACCTGCGCGTCGATCAGGTGTCGGGTGCCAGCTCCCCCCGGGGTGATGATCACCAGGAAGTCCACCTGCGCCGCCAGCGAGACGGCGTTCGGATAGAAGACGTATCCGCTGTCGGGCTTAAC
>CAZAVT010000173.1:0-7901 GCA_964488395.1 uncultured Burkholderiaceae bacterium
CGCAATTGCGTGATTCGGACGGACTGCCCTGGCGGATAGCGGTCAAGGGGCTCTGGTTTCACACCCTGGTGGGCGTTGGCTTCTTCTTCTGGCTGGCCGCTGTCGCACCCGGGACCCTCCTGCTCGCCTCGCCGTTTTACATTGGGCTGATCTCGGCGATTCCCCTCGCGGTGCTGACCGCTCACCCGGGCTTTGGCCGCTGGGTCGGGCAGATGGGGGTGTGCGCGATCCCCGAGGAACTGTTCCCGCCAGACCGCAACGCCGGCACGATGTTCGAGCCCTTTGTTCAGCCTCCTGTCGAGCTGATTGCTGGCGCTGAAAAGGCCACAGCCGCGCTGCCCAGCCGGTCGACGAGTGCTGCCCCGTCGGTGCCGGCGCCGGCAGCCGCCACGCGCGAGCGGGAGGCTGCGTGACGGCCTCGGCCCGGGGCTCGCAAGGCTCGGGCGAGCGGCCTCTGCAGAGTGGCCGCGGTCGTGCGCTGGGCTCAATCCGCTCGGGGGCGTCCAATCGGTGGATCTTCGTCATCGGGTTGACGCTGGGCTGCCTGGGTCTCTCGTCGCTCCTGCCCGCTCGGCTCGCCACGGCTCAAGCGGTGAGCCCTACAGCCACCCCCACCGGTGCGGGCGCTGTCGCGGGCCCGCGCGAAGCTGAGTTCATCAATCGTAGTCGGCGCACGCGCTGCGCCGAGGAAGACAACGTCGATGTCAGAGTCGTGGCGGGCGATGCCACCACGCTGCGGATCAGCGCGGAGCATCCCCCCTACATCGGTCTGATCCGCGAAGACAGCATGGCGCCTGATTTCACCGATTGCGACATGTCCTCCGACCCGGTGTTTCGTTTCAAGCCACGTACCGTGATTCTGTACGAGGATGCGGCGATCCGGCTGGTCGGCCATGCCTTTGAGACTTTCTGGCGACCCGAACTCGTTGACGTCAGGGTCGGCGAGCGCCTTGAGCCCGGCTTGCACCTGCTCCAGCTGTTGCGCAAGGGCCCGCCTGATATCGAGATCCTGGTGGTGTATCCGTCCGACGGTTACTGGCGGGCCAAGCCTCTGCCGCCGCGCCAACTGGCCGATAGCGGCTATGGCAGCTCGTTTCTGGTCGGCCCGGTTGAAGAGGATGGACGGCCGATCGTCAAGATCCGCTCACTGCGCTTCAATCCAAGGGACTTGAGCTTTCACATCGATTTTGTCAACGGACAGCGCGGGATCCTGCGGGTGCTCGCCGACACCCGAGAGCACACCCGACTCGATTTTGTGATCGATCACCCGGTCGCGCCTGGGCAGGCGATTGCTGCGCTGCGTTCGATGTACGTGACCCGCGACAACGCCGACGCGTCCCTGGCGATGAGTCCTGCCGCAGGTACCCCAGGCGCCGAGCGACATGAGCCGATCATGGATTTTGATCGCTTCCGCGCCGCCTGGGGCCGGTTCGGGCGCATCCCCCCCTCGCGCCACAATCTGAGCGCCCCGGACATGCTGTTCGACCAATTCGGCACAGTCCCCTTCAATGGAAGTCTCGCCCGATGAACGCGTTCACGCCGCAGACCGCCGAAGCGCTCACCCTCGCAGAACCGCCACGAAGCGAGTGTCCCCATTGGGCGCAAGTGCTCGCCACCCGACGCCATCCGGCCGGTGCGCTCGCAGAATCGCCGTTGACGGCGCTTTACGGCCCCTTGGCTGCGGTGCCGCGCGGCAAGCCCTTCGCGATCGCGCATCTAGCGCAAAGCCTTGACGGGCGGATCGCGACGACGAGTGGCGTGTCTCGCTGGCTGAGCGGTGACGAGGACTTGCTGCACACGCATCGGATGCGTGCGCTTGCCGATGCGGTGTTGGTCGGCGTGAACACCGTCCTCTACGACGACCCACAGCTCACCGTACGGCGTTGCGTGGGGGAGCATCCCGTGCGTGTCGTGATCGATGCCGAGCGCCGGCTCGATGGCCGTCAGCGGGTGTTTCGAGATGGGGTTGCGCCGACTCTGCTGCTCGTGGCCGCCGATCGCGCGGGGGCCGGTGAGCGAGTCGGTGAGGCGCAGGTGCTGCCCGTCCCCCGATTGGCGCCGGGGCGGGGGCTCGACCCCCAGGCAATCCGCGCGGCGCTGGCAGCGCGGGATTTGCACTGGCTCTTCATCGAGGGCGGTGGTGCGACCGTGTCGCGATTTCTGCAAGCGCGTGCGCTTGATCGCCTGCAGATCACAATCGCACCGGTGATCATCGGTTCAGGCCGCCCATCGATCGAGTTGCCCGAGATCCTGGACCTCAGCGCCAGTCTGCGCCCGCAGACCCGGCGTTTCGAACTCGGTGTCGATACCTTGATCGAATGCATTTTCAATGACTGAACGCGCCCGCGCTTTCTGGTCGCTCGGTGACGGACGAGGGGAGTTGCGCGAGGCGATCCTACCTGCCCCGGGTCCATCCGAGGTGCGCGTGAGGATGCTGGCAAGCGGCATCAGCCGGGGCACGGAGTCGCTGGTTTTTGCGGGCCGGGTGCCGCAAACCGAGTGGGAAAGAATGCGTTGCCCGCATCAGGAGGGCGACTTCCCGGGACCGGTCAAGTACGGCTATTGTGCGGTCGGCGAGGTCGAGGTCGGCCCGCCCGAGTTGATCGGTCAGCGGGTCTTCTGCTTGCATCCTCATCAGACGCGATTCGTCGTGGCGGCCGACGCGGTTCGACGTCTTCCCGATCGACTTCCGACCGAGCGCGCGGTCCTCGCGGCCAACATGGAAACCGCACTCAACGCGATGTGGGACCTGGCGCCGCGCCTGGGCGATCGGATTGCCGTGGTGGGTGCAGGCGTGGTCGGTGCGCTGGTGGCTGCGCTCGCGGCCCGTCTGCCGGGCGCGCAGGTGCAGCTGGTCGATCCCGATCCGCGCCGCGCTGCGCTGGCCGAGGCGCTGGGCTGCGACCATGCGACGCCGCAGCAGGCTCGGCGCGATGCCGATGCGGTCGTGCATGCTAGCGGTCGGCCGGAGGGGCTGAGTACCGCCCTTTCCCTGGCCGGATTCGAGGCAACGGTGCTCGAGTTGTCCTGGTATGGCAGCCAGGCGGTTGCAGCGCCCTTGGGGGAGGCCTTTCATTCGCGCCGCCTCACGCTCCGGGCGTCGCAAGTCGGTTCGATCGCGACCGCCCAGCGTGCACGCTGGGACTATCGACGGCGGATGCAAACGGCGCTCGCCTTGCTGACCGATGACCGGTTCGATCGTCTGCTCGATGCCTATTCGGCTTTTGATGATCTGCCCCAGACCATGGCCCGGCTGACCCGCTCCCCCGACGGCGCGCTCTGCCATGTGATCCGTTACGCCTGACCCATTCGCCCTTTTCCTACGGAGAGACAGACGATGTACAGCCTCGCGGTATCCGATCACATCATGATCGCCCATAGTTTTCGCGGCGAGATCTTTGGCCCGGCCCAGCAGGTGCATGGCGCGACCTACGGGGTCGAGGTCGAGTTTCGCCGGGCGAGTCTCGATGCGCATGGCCTGGTCTGTGACATCGGCCGCGCATTGACCGTCTTGCACGAGGTGTTGGCGGGCTTCAATTACCGTAACCTCGATGATCTACCCGAGCTCGCTGGCCGCAACACGACCACCGAGTACATGGCCGGAGAAATCTTCGCGCGACTGAGCCGGCGCATCGCTGCGGGCGATCTCGGCCCGGATACCGCAGGTCGCCTGCACTCGATGCGGGTGTTGTTGCGAGAGTCGCCGGTCGCCTGGGCGGCCTACGAGAGTCCGCTCTGAGTGCAGCTGGAGCGACCGCCCTGGAGCCACTCGTTTTCATCGTCCCGGGACCCATCGATCAGTTGACCGGGGGCTATCTGTTTGATCGGCGGCTGGTGCTGACGCTGCGCGCAGGCGGTCGTCGCGTTGATGTGGTCGAACTGGCGGGCCGTTTCCCGATGGCCGATGCCACGGCGCGCGACAGTGCGCGGTTCGCGCTCTCGGGGCTTGCCGATGACACGCTGGTTGTGATCGACGGGCTCGCATTGCCGGCCTTTGACGAAGCCCTGCCGGCGCATGCTCCACGCCTTCGACTGGTGAGTTTCGTCCATCACCCGCTTTCCCTCGAGATCGGCATTGAACCCGCGGTGCGCGCGGAGATGGCCGCGCTCGAGGCACGGCTCTGGCCAATGATGCGCGGGATCGTTTGTCCGAGCGAGAACAGCGCGAGGGCAGTGGCCGCCGCTGGGTTGCCGCGAGCGCGGATCGAGGTGGCGCCGCCTGGCACCGACCCGGTGACTCCATGCAATGGAGCCGACCGATCCGTGGGACCCGAGGGGTCCTCGCGGACACGGGCGAACACCGCCGCCGTCCTCCGGTTGCTCGCGGTCGGCACTCTGACCCGACGCAAGGGGCATCTGTTGCTGATCGAAGCGCTTTCTCGTCTGCCCAGGACGCTCGATTGGCGGCTCGATTGCATTGGTAGCCTCGAACGGGACCCCGCCCTGGTGACCGAATTGCGAGAGATGATCCAGACCGCTGGCCTGGCCGATCGGATCAGGCTGCACGGCGAGGTCGAGCAGCGCGATCTCGAAGCGGCTTATGCCGATGCTGACCTGTTCGTGCTCCCGTCGTGGCACGAGGGCTATGGGATGGTCTTCGCCGAGGCGCTGGCCTGGGGCCTGCCCGTCATCTCGACGACCGGTGGTGCGATTCCCGACACGGTGCCCGCAGCCGCCGCGAGGCTGATCGAACCAGGCGACGTGGTCGCGCTCACGGAGGCCTTGGCCTTGCTGATGGGTGATGGCCCCCTGCGCCATCGGCTGTCTCAGGCGGCTCGGGCTCACGCCGAGCGCTTGCCCGATTGGCCGACTGCAACCGCGCGCTGGATGGCAGCCGTCGAGCGTCTTGCGATGTCCGAGGGGCTGTCGGCATGAGGCAGCCGGCTTATCCCCGTCTTGAATCATTCTCAGGAGCTTCGCGGCGATGAGTGGATTTGATGCGAGCTGGCTGGCGCTGCGCGAGCCCTTCGATCAGGCGGCGAGAAGCGAGGGCCTGGCGAAGCGTTTCGTCGCCGCCTTGGCGGGGAGCGAGTGTCCGATCCTGACCGATCTTGGCGGCGGTACAGCGGCCAATTTCCGCGTGCTGGCTCCACGGATCGGCCGCGCTCAGCGGTGGCGGCTCATCGATCACGACCCAAGACTGATCGAGCAGGCGCTTGCGGCGGTCGCGGTCTGGGCGGGAGAACAGGGTTGGCGCACCGAGCGGTCCCGGTCCGGTGAGGTGGTGGTCGTCACGCCGATGGCCGGTCGCTGGATCCTGGGCGCCGAGCCCTTCGATCTCTCCGGTCCGCTCGATGGGCTCGGTTTCGAAGCTTGCGACGGGGTGGTCACCACCGCGTTCCTGGATCTGGTATCGGAGGAGTGGGTGCGTCGATTCGCGGCCGCGCTCGCGGCAAGTCGCAAGCCCCTCCTTGCCACGCTCACGGTCGATGGCCGGCGGATCTGGCGCCCCGAGCATGCAGTGGGGTCGGTCATCGACGCCGCGTTTCGCCATCATCAGGGGGGCGACAAGGGGTTCGGCGAGTCCCTGGGTGTCGGTGCGGCTCAGGCGACGGCCGTGGCCCTCCAGCGGCATGGGTTCTCGGTGACCCTGCAGGAAAGCGATTGGCGGATCGGCAGCGGCGCCGAACAGCGGATCGACTCAGGGCGGCACCGGGCGATGCTGGAGACCCTGATCAACGAGACCGTGGCGGTTGCGCTCGAAGCCGCGCCGCACGAAGCCGGTGCGATCGCGCGCTGGCGCGCGGATCGCCAGCTTGATCTTGAACAGGGGCGGCTGTCGTTGACCGTCGGGCATCTCGATCTGCTCGCGCTCGTCTGAGTCGCACCCAAGCCCCACCCGGTCAAGGCCCATGCGCGCCTCGGGGGCTGCGCGCCGGTATCATCGCCGGCTGCTCGACTCTTTAATGGCTTTATGGAAATCCTGCTGCTCCTCGCGTTGATCCTGCTCAACGGGCTTTTTGCGATGTCCGAAATCGCGCTGGTGACCGCCCGGAAGGCCCGGTTGCAGAAGTTGATCGATGAAGGTGATGGCGGTGCAGCCGCAGCGGTGCAGTTGGGCGAGGATCCGACGAGGTTTCTGTCGACGATCCAGATCGGCATCACCTCGATCGGCGTGCTGAGTGGAGTGGTTGGCGAGTCGGCGCTTGCCGATCCGCTGGGACTGTGGTTTCAGGCGCTGGGCATGAGCGAGAGCGCGTCGTCGATTGTCTCGACGGCGGCGGTCGTGGTGCTCATCACCTACCTATCGATCGTGATTGGAGAACTGGTCCCCAAGCGGATCGGTCAGACCCACCCGGAGTTGCTCGCGCGCATCGCAGCGCGTCCGGTGAACCTGCTTGCGCTTGCGACCAAGCCCTTCGTGCTACTGCTCTCTGGATCGACCCAGATCCTGCTGCGGCTGATGGGCGTGCGCGATCAACCGACTTCGGCGGTGACTGAGGAGGAGATCCACGCGATGCTGGCCGAGGGAACGTCGGCGGGCTTGATCGAGACCCAGGAGCACGCGATGTTGCGCAATGTGTTCCGGCTTGACGACCGGCAGATCGGCTCACTGATGGTGCCGCGGTCCGACGTGGTGATGATCGATATCAACCGGCCCTTTGACGAGAACCTGGCCCTGATCGAGGCCAGTGACCATGCGCGGTTTCCGGTTGTACGCGGTGGGCTGGATGACCTGCTGGGCGTGCTCGAGGCGCGACGCTTTCTCACCAACATGGTCCGCGATCCGGCCACCCGGCGATTCGATGAGCACCTGGGCCAACCGCTCTTCGTGCCCGAGACCCTGACTGGGATGGAACTCCTCGAGAACTTCAAGACGCTTGATTCGCAGATGGCCTTCATCATCGACGAGTATGGCGAGGTACTGGGCATCGTGACCTTGCACGATCTGGTCGAGGCCATCACAGGCGAATTCACCCCGCGCGACCCGAGCGCGGCCTGGGCGGTGCGGCGCGACGATGGCAGCTGGTTGCTCGATGGGCATATCCCGATCCCCGAGCTGAAGGACCGGTTGAACCTTCGCGCAGTGCCCGAAGAAGAAAAAGGCCGCTACCACACGCTGTCGGGGATGATCATGCTCTTGACCGGCCGGCTGCCCTCGGTTGCCGACCGACTGGTCTGGGAGTCCTGGTCCTTTGAGATCGTGGACATGGACGGTCGCACCATCGACAAAGTGCTGGCCACACCGATCCCCGCGGAGTCGGCCGATGTCGATCCGCCGGTGCAGGCGGCGTCGGGGGTCTAGGGGCGGGTCATCATGGGTCTGTGCGGTGCCTCAAAGAATCCGCGCTGGCAAAGCCAAAGTCGTGACAGAGACGCTTGAGATGTTGCGTGATGGACATCCCCCCGCTTGCACGCCTCTCCCGCTTCGCCTATAGTCCAACGATGCTCTCCGCTCTTCGCCCTTCCTTTGACCTCTGCTCTCCCGCGGCCCTGACGGGCTTGCTGGCGGGTCCTGCGCGTCGCCTGCTCGCGCACGACCTGCTACTGCGCCCCGCGCGCTAAACACCCCATCCCCCACAATTCGTTGACGCAAGCCCCCCAGACAGCGGGGGCAGACCCAGGAGCATCCCCATCATGGCCGACCGATTGATCATCTTCGACACCACCTTGCGCGATGGCGAACAGAGCCCGGGCGCCTCCATGACCCGCGATGAGAAGCTGCGCATCGCCCGTCAGCTCGAGAAGCTGCGCGTCGATGTGATCGAGGCCGGATTCGCCGCCTCGTCCAACGGCGACTTCGAGGCGGTCAAGGCGATCGCCGACACGATCAAGGACTCGACCGTCTGCTCGCTCTCGCGCGCCAACGATCGCGACATCGCCCGCGCGGCCGAGGCGCTGCGCGGCGCCAAGTCGGCCCGTATCCACACGTTCATCGCGACCTCGGCGCTGCACATGGA
>CAZAVT010000174.1:0-7866 GCA_964488395.1 uncultured Burkholderiaceae bacterium
TGATATGCCAGCCGCGGTCATAGTGCTCTGGGTAGACGACATTGCCCAGCCGGCAGGCGACATCGATGCCGAGCACCAGAGAGTCAATCAGCTGACGGCCACTGCTGCCAAGGTGTTCGCCGAGTGCGAGCACCGCCGAGGCTACGGGCCCGGCTGGGTGAATGATGGTCTTCAGATGGGTGTCATCGAAGTCGAAGGTGTGGGAGCTGATGCCGTTGATCATCGCAGCGCTCGCCATGTCGACCTTGTCCCGGCGCCCGGCGACGCTCGCCTGTGGCGCGGGTTGGAGCATCTGTACTGCGGCAAGCGCCGAAGTCACCGACTCATGATGGGCGGCTCCGACCGCGCAGCCGAGCCAATTGAGAAAGGTCCGATGCGCCTCACGGTCGACCGCGTCGGACCATCCCCGTGAAGGATGATTGGCAACGAATTCGGCGAGGGCTCGGGTGATCGCAGGCGCGTGGTGGTCGGCATCGACCCGGGTGTTGCGTGCCATGGGTTCAGGATCCTGAAAGTTAAGAGCTGCTTGGCGTAGGAGTGAAAGCGGTGAATTTCATTGGTCAAGCTGGATGCTTCGCTGCTGCGCCAGGCGCGTCCAGCGGGCCACATCGTCAGCGATATACCGCCCGAACTGGTCCGGACTCATCGGCATCGGCTCGACCGCCTCTCCCGAGAGCTTCTCACGCAGGTCGGGAGCCTGCAGGACGGTGGCGAGGGTCTCGTTCAGCCGCTGCACAATCTCCGCAGGCAGTCCGGCCGGACCCACCACGCCATACCACTGCACAGCGTCAAAGCCCTTGTAGCCATGCTCTTCCAGGGTCGGGACATCCTTGAGCGCTGGGTGGCGCTGGTTTCCCGTCACGGCGAGCGGACGCACCCGGCCCGACCGGATATGCGGCAGGGCCGCAGCAAGGCCTGGCATCATGGCCTGGGTCTGCCCCGAGATCAGGTCCACGAACGCGGGCGCAATTCCTCGGTAGGGGATGTGGGTGATGAACAGATCGGCCTCCTGCTTCAGGAGCTCCATGGCGAGGTGAGTGAGCGAGCCAGCGCCCGCTGAACCATAGCTCAGCCGCCCCGGGTTCTTGCGAAGGTAATCGATCAGCTCACGCGCATCCGCTGCGGGCACCTTGTCGTTGACCACCAGCACATTGGGCGTACCGCCGATCATGCCCACGGGCGTGAACTGTCGCACCGGATCGTAGGGAAGCTTGCGAGTGGCGGGCGCAGTACCATGAGGCGCCACGAAGCCCTGCATCAGCGGGTAGCCGTCGGCTGCGGCACGGGCGGTATTCTGTGAAGCGATCACTCCGCCACCGCCGCCCTGGTTTTCGACCACGATGTTTTGCCCGAGCACCTTGGCCCAGCGCTCGGTGACCGTCCGGCCGACCATGTCGCTGCCACCTCCAGCGGCCACAGGAACGATGTAGCGAATCGGCTTGTTGGGATAGGTTGACTGAGCGTGCGCAAGCCCTGGGTAGCCGAGAACAGCGGGCATCGCTCCGAGAAAGATCCGTCGATTCATTCGAGCTCCTTGGAAAAACGCGACCACGCATCGTGGACGTGGGATTCGGCCAGTTGCCGGGCCTGCACGGCATCGCCCTCTCGAAGGGCGTCAGCGAGCGCGACATGTTCGGCAATCGATCGCAGCAACGACGCCGGGCGAGCGAGGTTGCGCAGGCGAGACAAATGCAGCTTCTGGATCACCGCCCGATAATTGTCCTCGAGCTCCGGATTACCGGCGGCGTGAACCAAGTCCCAATGAAACTGGAGATTGCTCCGGTAATAGGCCTGGAGCTGATCCGGGGCCATCGATTGGCGCATTCGAGTGATCGAATCGATCAGACAGCCATGAAGGCGTTCGCGATCGTGGGCCGGAGCCGCCGAAGCGCGCGCCGCGGCAAGCCCATCGAACACCGCACGGATCTCGTAAAGGTGTCGCACTTCGGCAGGTTCGAGTTCGCGCACGAACACGCCGGCATACTTGCGCGACACCACCAGTCCCGCACTCTCGAGCTCGCGCAGCGCCTCGCGGACGGGCACTCTCGAGACCTCGTGGCGGCGGGCGATTGCAGGCTCGCTCACGCGCTGGCCCGGCGCGAGTTCACCGGCCAGGATCAAGGCGAGCAGGTCATCCCTCACCCGCTTGGCGAGGGATTCGGAGGGTGCTGCCTCACTTCGGGCGAGGCCGACCCGATCGAGCCAGGGAAAGCGTTCCATGGGTCAGCGTCAAGAACAGAGGATTTCGTATACGATACCCGAAACCGACGTCGGCACAGGGGATACCCGGCCGCCGACCGCTGTTGTTCCCGCAGGAGATCCCCATGAAAGCCTGGATGCTCGAACCCGCAGCTCTGACTGTCCAGTTCCAGGACATCGAACGCCCGACCCCCGGTGCCAGCGACCTGCTGGTCCGGGTTCATAGCGCCGCCATGAATCGAGGAGAACTCCTCCAGGGCGCGAAGCGACTGACCCGAGCCAAGGTCGCCGGGATCGAGGCTGCGGGTGTGGTCGAGGCGGTGGGCCCTGCGGTGACCCGCTTCAAGCCGGGGGATCGGGTCACGGGGCGAGCGGCGGGTGGCTTTGCCGAGTACACGACGATCGATGAGCGCGACGCAATTGCCGTACCGCAAGCCCTCGGATGGAACGCCGCAGCCGCGGTTCCGATTGCGGGGCTGGTTGCCTATGACATGCTGATTCCCGAAGGAGACTTGCGGGCCGGCCAGACCCTACTGGTCACCGGCATCACTTCCGGCGTCGGTGTGGCTTGCCTGCAGATCGCCAAGGCCATCGGCGCGCGGGTGATCGGGACCTCTGGATCGGCGGACAAGATCGCGCGCTTGAAGGCGCTCGGACTGGATGGGTCCGTGGTGACGCGAGGCGCCGATTTTGTCGAGCAGGCGCTGGCTTTCTCCGGCGGAACGGGGATCGATCTCGCCGTCGACTCGGTGGGCGGCAGCCAGTTCCCAGCCTGCCTGGCTTCGCTGGGGTACCAGGGCCGGCTGGCCATCGTTGGCCATGTCGACGGCGTCATGAGCGCCGAAATCGACCTCGGGGCCCTCCACCGCAAGCGGCTGCGTGTCTTCGGCGTGAGCAACGCCATGCGCACCGCCGGGGAGCGGGTCGCCACCGTCGAAGGCTTCAGTCGCGACGTGATGCCCTGGATTGCCGAGGGGCGGCTGAAGCCCCTGATCGACCGGGTCTTACCGTTCGATCAGGTTCCTCAGGCCCACGACGCGATGCGCAGCAACGCCCACGTCGGCAAGATCGTGGTTGAGGTGCAGCGAGGCTGAGCCCTGCGTCCCAGGCAGGGCCCGGCCGCGCCGCTCAGGCGGCCTTGCGGTGCGCCCCGTCGAAGAACTGCTCGTCTTCGGTCGAACCATGCAGCGCCGCCGTCGAGGCGTCGCGCTCGACCGTGGTGGTGACCGCGTCGAAGTAACCGGTACCGACCTCTCGCTGGTGCTTGACCGCCGTGAACCCCTTGTCGGCCGCTGCGAACTCGGACTCCTGCAGGCGAACAAAGGCCGACATGTTCTCGCGGGCATAACCGTGAGCGAGCTCAAACATCGAGTAGTTGAGGCTATGGAATCCGGCCAGCGTGATGAATTGGAATTTATAGCCCATCGCACCGAGTTCACGCTGGAACTTCGCGATCGTCGATTCGTCGAGATTCTTTTTCCAGTTGAAGGACGGCGAGCAGTTATAGGCGAGCAGCTTGCCCGGGAACTGGCGATGGATCGCCTCCGCGTAGCGACGAGCGAATTCGAGGTCCGGCGTACCGGTCTCGCACCAGATCAGATCCGCGTAGGGCGCATAGGCGAGCCCGCGCGAGACCGCCTGATCGAACCCGGAACGCGTCCGGTAAAAGCCCTCGACGGTACGCTCGCCCGTTAAGAACTGCCGGTCGGTTTCGTCGACATCGGAGGTCACCAGGTCAGCGGCCTCGGCGTCCGTTCTGGCAAGCAATAAAGTCGGCACCCCCAGGACATCGGCGGCAAGCCTCGCAGCAACCAGCTTCGAAACGGCTTCGCGGGTGGGCACCAACACCTTGCCGCCCATGTGGCCGCATTTCTTGGCCGAAGCGAGCTGGTCCTCGAAGTGCACGCCCGCAGCACCTGCGTCGATCATGGCCTTCATCAACTCGAAGGCATTGAGCACGCCGCCGAATCCGGCTTCGGCATCAGCGACAATCGGCGCAAAGAAATCGACATGACCGGCGTCGCCAGGCCCTTTGCCTTCCATCCACTGGATCTGGTCAGCGCGGGTCAGCGTGTTGTTGATTCGGCGTACGACCGCCGGTACCGAGTTGGCCGGGTAGAGCGATTGGTCCGGATACATCTCGCCAGCCAAATTGGCATCGCCCGCAACCTGCCAGCCGGACAGATAGATCGCCTTGAGGCCTGCCTTGACCTGCTGCATCGCCTGGTTACCGGTCAGGGCGCCCAGCGTGTTCACGAACGGCTCGTCATGGAGCATCCGCCACAGTTTGTCGGCCCCCCGGCGGGCGAGGGTGTGCTCGACCTGCAACGATCCGCGCAAGCGGACGACATCCGCCGCGCTGTAACCGCGCTTGATACCTCGCCACCGCGGGCTTTCCGACCAGTCTTTTTGCAGTTTCTGCGCTTCCAGTTCACGTGCCGACATGTTTTGCTCCAGGAGGGATGGACAGAGAGAACACAACCCGACCAAGAGTACGACCCCACTACCGCGCCGCAGCATTTCAGAACAAATCTGAAAGATGATTATTTAATTTGTATTTCAGGTATTTATCACTGCTTTTCATGATACGAAAAAGTCTTTTTCACCATGAGAAACGAGTCCGTTGCGACGCATCACGCTTATTTCACCATGCGGGAAACACTTTTTTCGTGCGAAAATTCAGCCGTTGTTGAAGCCCCTGACCCTACAGCGAGGACTACTCATGTATCGACAAATCGACTCGGACTATGCGGTCGCCGGGCAATTAAGACCGGAGGACATGAAGGCGCTGGCCGACGCCGGATTTCGCTCGGTGATCAACAACCGCCCCGACGGCGAGGAACTCAGCCAGCCCAGTCACGCGGTGATGGAGGCCGCCGCCAAGGCGGCGGGGCTCCAGTACGCCTATATCCCGGTGGGCGCCGCCTTCCCCGTCGAGGTCGCTGCCGTCCAGCTGCGCAGCACGCTGCAGGCCCTGCCCTCACCGGTTCTGGGCTATTGCCGATCCGGCGCCCGCAGCACGACGGTCTATCAGCTCGCTCGCGCCCGGGACTGAGGGCCCGCGGTCGATCCGTCTGTTCAGCCCGGCCGATTGCGCATCCAGTCAGCCGTGCCGTGAAAGGCCTCGCCGAGTCGGCTCTGCAGGGCCGACTCGAGCTGGCAGTGCGCCATCGCCTGCTGCATGCAGGCCAGCCACTGATCCCGTTCGGCAATTCCGATCGAGAACGGCAGATGTCGCGCCCTGAGCCTCGGGTGACCGAAGCGCTCGACATAGTGCGCTGGGCCGCCGAGCCAGCCGCACAGGAACCAAAACAGCTTGTCGCGTGAGGCCGACAGGTCGGGCGGGTGCAGTGCACGGATTCCAGCGAAGGCCGGATCGAGGTCCATCCGGTCGTAAAACGCGTCAACCAGCTCGCGCACCGCCGATTCGCCGCCGATCCGGCCGAACGCAGGCTGTTCTTGATCGCTCACGACTTCTCCTCACTCACCCGATGTCAACGGCACACGCGCGCAGCGTCCATCGCTTCAGCTGGCACGCAAGCTCGCGAGCACCGGCGCGCGCAGGACCTGCCGCAGGCCAAACCAGCCCACCGCCAGCGACAACAGGGCACCCGCCAGGGCGGTCAAGGGCACCAGCGACCAGCGGATCGGCGCTTCAAATTCAAAGATGTTGGCCGCGATCGCCCAACCGATCGCCATGCTACCGAGCGCGCCGAGGGAGCCCGCCAGTGCCCCCGCGAGCGCAAGCTCGGTGATCTGGGCGCGTTGCAGATAGGTTCGCGATGCACCCAGCGCTCGCATCAACGCCGCCTCACGCAACCGCTCATCGCGCGAAGAGAGGAGCGCGCCCCAGAGCACGACCAAGCCCGCCACAAGGGTCAGCACGAACAGGATCTGCACGGCGGCCACGACTTGATCGAGCATGGTCTGGATCTGTCGGATCAAGTTGCCAGTGTCAAAGACGGTCAGATTCGGATGCCTGCGTACTAATTGCTGATCGAGGGGATCGGCATCGAGCGATGGCTGGTGGAAGGCGGTGAGGAAGGTCTGGGGCCGATCGACGAGCGCTGCAGGCGAAAGGACCATGAAGAAGTTCGCCTTCATCGAATCCCACGAGAGCTTGCGGACACTGGTAATGGTAACCTCGACAGGCTCGCCAGCAATATCGAACGAGATCCTGTCGCCCAGCTTGAGACCGAGCGTTTTCATGATGCCCTGCTCCGCCGAGGCCTCCATGGCATCGACACTGAACCACCGGCCCTCGACCAGCTGATTGTGGGCTGGCAAGGTGTCCGTGTAAGAAAGGTTGAATTCCCGCTGGATCATGCGCTGCGCGCGCTCGCCATCCGGCACATGGGCTGACGCGTCCCGGCCGTTGATCTCGGTCAGCCGGCCTCGGACCATCGGGTAGAGGTCGGTGGCAACCCCGGCCGCCGCGAATTCCCGCGCAACGGTGTCGCGCTGATCCGGCTGGATGTTGATCACGAACCGATTGGGCGCATCGGGCGGACTGGCTTGTCGCCACGCATCGACCAGGTCGGTGCGCGTCACGGTGAGGAGCAATAACGCCATGATGCCCGCCGAGAGCGAGACAGTCTGCACGATCGCAAGTGCCCTGCGGCGCGGCCACGAGGCGATGGCCAGCCGCACAAACGGCCAGCGCGACAACCACCGGGCATGACGCAGCGGTCCAAGAAGCTGTGTACCCGCCGCCGCGACGCCAACGAACACCAGCGTCGCGATCAGAAAACCGGCACCGGTAAGCAGTGCGAGCTTCAGGTCGCCCGCCAACCAGACCAGCAAGAGGCCGAAGGCCAGCAGAGCGAGAAGCCCGCCGACCCACGCGAGCGCGGGCACTGACCCTTGTTCGCGCCGCAAGACACGCAGAGGAGGCACCCCGGCCAGTCTCAAGAACGGCCAGGCCCCGAATCCCGCGAGAAGCAACAGAGCGGCCGCTGCGGCCTGCAGGAGTGGCGCAATCCCAGGTGCGGGCAGCGTGACGGGAATGAAGGGCCCAAGCAGGCCGATCAGTGCCTGATGCACGACAACGCCAAGGCTGATGCCAAGGACAGCGCCACCCACCCCTACCCAGAGGAGCTCGAGGAGCAGCAGGCGCATCAGCCGGCGCTGGCCGAGCCCGGCCGCCTTCATCACCGCGCAGGCGTCAAGGTGTCGCTCGGCGAAGCGGCGCGCACCCAGCGCGATCGCCACCGCTGAGATCAGCGCCGTCAACAAGGCCACCAGGGACAGAAACTGCTCGGCCCGGGAGAGTGTCGCATTGAGCTCGGGGCGGCCGTTGTCGACGGTCTCGACCCGCTCACCGTGAGCATCGCCCTGCGCGGCAAACCAGGCCTGAAAGCGCTCGAGGCCCGCAGCCTCGCCCGCCAGCAAGAGTCGCCAGCTGACGCGGCTCGCCGGCTGAATCAGGCGGGTCGCGGGAAGGTCGGCCATTCCGATCAGCACGCGCGGCGCGAAATTGATGAAGCTCGCCCCGCGATCCGGTTCCAGGGTGATCACCCGCGTGATTCGAAATTCGCTGTCGCCGAGCTTGAGCGGCTCGCCGACGGTCAGTCCTAGTGCCGGGAGAAGTTGTGCGTCGACCCACGTCTCACCACGCCCCGGCATCGCCTCGGCGGGCTGATCTGCCGAGCCCGGTTGGGCTGCCAC
>CAZAVT010000175.1:0-6399 GCA_964488395.1 uncultured Burkholderiaceae bacterium
AGAGAACCCTCCAGGGTCAGGACCCCCAGCACGTCATCGCCGACCAGTGGGCTGAATTGTCTGAGCGTGTCCACGCCGAGCGCAGCCAGGTCGCAGCCCCGATCAGACGCGAGCCTGACCGCTCGGGCGACCACTTCGTGGGCATCCCGAAAGGGCAGCCCCTGCCTCACCAGATAATCGGCGAGATCGGTGGCCGTGGAAAATCCTTCGGCCGCCGCAGCCCGCATCCGGTCGGTTCGCACCCGGATCCCTCCGACTAGATCGACAAAGATCCTCAGGGTCTCGAGGAGGGTGTCTGCAGTGTCAAAGAGCGGCTCCTTGTCTTCCTGATTGTCCTTGTTATAGGCGAGCGGCTGGGCCTTCATGAGGGTGAGCAGCGAGATCAGGCTACCGAACACCCGTCCACTCTTGCCCCTGGCGAGCTCAGGTACATCGGGATTCTTCTTTTGCGGCATGATCGACGAGCCGGTGCAGAATCGATCCGCGAGGTCGATAAATCCGACCCGTGGCGACATCCAGATGATCAACTCTTCAGACAGGCGGGAGACATGAACCATCGCGAGGCTCGACGCTGCGCAGAACTCGATCGCGAAATCACGGTCGGACACGGCATCCAGAGAGTTGTTGCAGAGGTCGTCGAAGCCGAGCTGCCGGGCGACCGCGGCTCGATCAATCGGGTAGGAGGTCCCGGCGAGCGCGGCGGCACCGAGCGGCAGGCGGTTGACGCGCCGACGACAATCGCCGAGGCGCTCGTCGTCACGAGCGAACATCTCCACGTAGGCCATCAGGTGATGGCCGAAGGTGACGGGCTGCGCGACCTGCAGGTGGGTGAATCCCGGCATCACCGTCGCGGCGTGGGTTTCGGCCAGGTCGATCAGGCTTTGCTGTAGCGCGACCAAGGTGGCCCGGATGTCGTCAATCATGCCGCGCAGCCAGAGCCGGATGTCGGTTGCCACCTGGTCGTTGCGTGAGCGGGCCGTGTGCAGACGCTTGCCGGCGTCACCCACGAGATCGGTCAGGCGCCGCTCAATGTTGAGGTGCACGTCTTCGAGGTCGACCGACCAGACGAACTGGCCCGATGCGATCTCTGTGCGGATCTGCTCGAGGCCAAAGCGAATTGAAGTAAGGTCGTTGTCGCCGATGATGCCGCAGGCAGCCAGCATGTGTGCATGCGCCAGCGAGCCTTCGATGTCGGCCTGGGCGAGGCGTTGATCAAAGCCGACCGAGGCGGTGTATCGCTTGACCAGCTCGGAAACAGGCTCCGAAAATCGGCCGGACCAGCCGGATGTCTTGTTCGCGAGTTGATCTGTCATAATCAGCCAGGAATAAAAGGATTGAATTATACGGGGGCGCTGAAGTGGGGTTGGTAACAGATTGCTGACCCGGGCAAGAGGCACTCAGCACGAGGGTGGGTCGTTCGGGTCGGTCGCTTCATGATCGCCCCGTCGACTCTTTCAGCGGTTCCCCATGCTCAGCCAAAGCCATGCAAAACGGGCATTCCATCCTGATCGTCGACAACGAAATTTCGGGTCGGGCCCAGTTGCGTCGGGCTCTCGAATCCCTGAACGGGGCCTTCCCGCATCGCGTCTTGGGCGAGGTCACTGACGCCCATGAGGCGATCGAGAAGATCGACGCCCTGCATCCAGAGGTCTTGCTCGTGGACGCAGCATTGCCGGGCATGACCGGGATCGACCTTGCCCGCCGGCTGGTGCCCCCGCCGACGCCCGACCGAACCGGTGTTCACGGCATGCAGCCCCCGGCGGTCATCTTCGTGAGCGGGACTGCGCGCTATGCGGTCGACGCTTTTGAGGTGCGCGCGATCGATTACCTGCTCAAGCCGGTCGAGGTCGCGCGCCTCCTTCAAGCCTTGCGGAGGGTCGATGACAAGCCGGTCCTCCCGGCACTGCCCGCGCCGTCACCTCCGAGTGAACCGGTTGCCTCGGAGACACCGCGGAGCGCGCGAAAGCATTTCGCAGTCCACGAGCGTGGCCGCCTGACCCTGGTTCCGGTAGAGCAGGTCATCTACCTGAAGGCAGAACTCAAGTACGTCACCCTGCGCACTCGGCAGCGCGAGTTCCTGATTGAGGATTCTTTGAGTTCGCTCGAATCCGAATTCGGTGGACACTTCGTACGGGTCCATCGCAACGCGCTGGTGGCCCGCCCTGCGATCGCCGGATTCGAACGGGTCGCTCCATCCTCGGCGATCGACCCCGGTGAGCCCCACTGGCAGGTGGTGCTGCGCGATGTTCCTGAACGACTGCCGGTGAGCCGCCGGCAGTGGTCTTCCCTGCGTAACCTGATTGGATGATCATGAGCCTCGGATTTCAGCCTACCGATACACCATCGCACATCACGATTGCCTCTCGCCAGAGTCAGCTCGCTCTTTGGCAGGCAGAGCATGTCAAGGCTCGGCTGCTCGAGCTCTATCCAGCCTGTGTGATTGAGATCCTGGGCATGACGACCGAAGGCGACCGGATTCTTGATCGGCCGCTCGCCTCAATTGGCGGCAAGGGCCTGTTCGTGAAGGAACTCGAGGTGGCACTCCTCGAAAGGCGTGCCGATCTGGCCGTGCATTCGCTGAAGGATGTGCCCATGGTTTTGGGCGACGAGTTTGCGTTGCCGGTGATCATGAAACGTGAGGATCCCCGCGATGCCTTTGTGTCGACACGCTTCGAATCACTCGATGCATTGCCCGACGGGAGCCGGGTGGGAACCTCCAGCCTTCGGCGGGCGACACAGATTCGTCACCGTTATCCCCGGCTCCAGGTGTTGCCGCTTCGTGGCAACGTCAACACCCGGCTCGCCAAGCTCGATGCTGGCGACTACGACGCAATCATCCTCGCTGCTGCGGGTCTGAAACGTCTCGGACTGGCCGAGCGGATCCGGTCCATGATCCCGATCGACTGCAGCCTGCCGGCAGCAGGGCAGGGCGCGTTGGGCATCGAAACGCTTGCGGGCCGCGATGACCTGGCGCGCTGGCTCGAGCCCCTCGCCGATCGCCAGACTGCGATCGAGGTCGAAGCGGAGCGAACCGTCGCTCGCCAACTCGGAGGCAACTGCCGTATGCCTCTCGCAGCCTACTGCGTGACCGAGGCCGACGGTCGGCTGCGACTACGCGCCCGAGTAGGGGCTGAGGATGGTAGCGCGCTCGCCCACACCGAAGCGAGCGCGCTCAGCGCAGCCCCGGAGCACGCTGCACGTATTGGCAGCGAGGCCGCATCGGCCTTGCTCGCCCAGGGGGCTGCACGGTGGCTCGGGTCGTCCTGACTCAGCCAGCCCCGAGGATTTCCAGCGTCGCTGCCCTGCTTCGGAAGCGGGGCCACGAAGTGCTCGAATTGCCGCTCGTGCGGCTGGAGCCCGATCCGCCGGCTGATCTACAGGCCCGCGTCTCGGCCGCTGACTGGGTCATCGCCGTGAGTCCGTCCGCCCTGTCGGTCCTCGCTGAGGCCCTCGCTGGGCATTGGCCAGGCAGTGCGGGGCTGGCTCTGGTCGGCCCGGGGTCAAGGGCCAGCTACGATCGCCAGCACTGGTCTCGGGCGCCTCGCGCGCTGAGGTTGCCCGAAGCCGCGCCTTGGGATGCCGCTGCCTTGATGGCTGGTGAGCCTTTTGATCATCCCGGGGGTTTACGCTGTTTGGTTGCGCGCGGGCAAACCGGTCGCGAGGATTGGATCGATAGCCTGCGATCGCGGGGGGCACAGGTCGAGTCTGTCGCGCTCTACCGGCGTTTCAGCCTCTCGCCTGATCCCCGCGCAATGGCTGAACTTGATCGCTGGTCTCGCGAAAGCGTCCCCATATCCTGGGTTTTCACCCAAGCCAGCACGCCGACCCAGTGGAGCGATCGATTGGGTTCTGGTGGGTTCGGCCGTCGCGCCAAGCTTGACCGCGCCCTGGTGATTCACCCAAGAATCGAGGCGGCCGCACGACGCGCCGGTTTCGGCCAGGTGTTCGCGATCGATCCCGGGACGGCAGCCATGGCGGTCGCGCTAGAATCCTGATTGTTGAGCGCTCTTCGGCGCTCACGCCCCTCCACGCTGATTCGATACGGGGTCTATCCTTGGCCGATCCGCATTCCTCTACCGGCGAGTCTCGGCTGGTCAATGATCGTGCTGGACACGAGGGATCTGCGCAGCCGCAGGGCGAGCCCTCCGCTTCGGCTGCGGCGCCCTTGATTGACCGGGCCCCGTCCGATGCGGTCCGCTGGACCGATCGCCTGCCGGCGACAGGGCTCCTCATGACGGGCGTCTTGCTCGGGATCGTGGCCATCGTCTGGGTCGGGCTTTCGACGCAGCGCCTGGATCGGCTCGAAGTCGGCGCGATCCAGCGGCTCGATGGTGCTGATCGGCGCCTCATGGAAGCCGAGGCGTCCGTCAGGCGATTCCAGGAGCAAGTCCGGGACTTGCAGCAGCGCCAGAGTCTGATCGACACCCGGATCGCTGAAGCGCAAAGCCTTTACACCCAGGTCGAAAAGCTCTACCGCGGGCTGATTCAGGAGTCCGCAGACGCGCTTCTCGCCGAGGTCGAGTCGACGCTGATGCTTGCTGCACAGCAATTATCGCTGGCGGTCGAGCCGCGCGGCGCGCTGATTGCGCTCGAGCAGATCGAGACGCGTCTTGCGCGTCAAAACGACGCCACACTCGCGGCCCTGCGGCGCGCGCTCGCTGCGGATATCGAGCGTTTGCGAGCTTATCCGGCAACCGAGATCGCTGCCCTCGCGGTTCGGCTCGATCAGCAGATCGGACAGCTCGATCAGTGGCCCCTGACGGCCAACCTTGCTCGACGCGAACGGATCGGTCCTTCCGAAACAACCTCCGCCCCGGGGTCCTCGGCGGCCACCACCGCTGAACGTGCTGAGCACAGCCCCGGCGCGTGGTCCGGGTTACGTCAGCTGGCCGACGACCTGCAGCGCTTGATCCGGGTCCGCCGTATTGACCATCCCGAGTCGTTGCTGATTGCCCCAGATCAGGCGTATTTCGTTCGGGAAAATCTCCGGCTGATGCTCTTGAACACGCGGCTCGCGCTGCTGTCTCGCAACGAGGCTTTGTTTCGCGCTGACCTCGATCGAGTCATTGATAGCCTCAGTCGCTATTTCGATACCGACAACCGCTCGGTCATGCAGGCGCTCTTGCAATTGCGCCAGCTGCGCGGCACCCGTCTCACCCTGGAACCCCCATTGCCCACCGACAGCCTGGCTGCTGTGCGGGCCGTGCGGGCCAGCCGATCGGCTCGAGATTGAACGTGGCCGCGGCTGTTGCGCCTGATCCCTTGCAGCGGAGGCCCCTGTGCGTCGCCTGATTGGGATCCTGCTGATCGTCTCGGTCGCTGTCGGGCTGGCGCTCGTGGTCCAGTTCAACGAGGGTAACGTCGCCATTCTGTGGCCGCCCTACCGGGTGGACTTTTCGATCAACCTGTTGGTGATCGTACTTGCCGCAGTGTTTGCCCTTGGCTATCTGCTGCTTTACACCGTTGCCAACGCGCTCACGTTGCCGCAGCGGGTTCGGGACTTTCGTGTCCGACGAGCCCGCAATGCGGCGATTCGAGGGCTGCGCGACGCACTGGTGGCCCTATACGAAGGACGTTTCGGTCGGGCGGAGCGGCTGGTCAAGCCCGCGCTCGCCGACCCAGAGCTTGCCGGACCGGCAACGCTCATCGCCGCCCGGGCGGCGCATCGGCTGAGTGATGCCGATCGAGTCGAGGCTTGGCTCGATCGTGCCGAGTCCGAGAGGGACCTCGGCAATGCGGTGCTGCTGACCCGGGCTGAGCTCGCGGTCGAGGATCGCGATCCTGCTCGGGCACTGGCTTCGGTCGATCGCCTCCATGAGGGTGGGGCGCGTCACATCCAGGCCTTGCGGGTCGCGTTACGAGCCCACGAGCAGGCCGGCCAGTGGCGCGAAGTTCTGACCCTGGTACGTACTCTCGAAAAGCGCGAGGCGCTGCGGCCTGTCCTCAGCCGTTCCCTCAAGGTCCGTGCACTCAAGGAGCTCTTTGCCGCGTGTGCTGGCAACGAGGATCGACTCCAGGAGCTACTGCGTGATCTCACGCCTGCCGAGCGTGACTTCGAAGAAGTCATTGAAGCCGCCGTGCCGGGTCTGGTGGAGGCTGGTCGCGCTGATCGTGCGGCATCGCTGCTGCTCGCAATCCTTCGACAGCGGATCGAAGATCGACTGGTGATTGCCTTTGCCGGCCTGGTGGCCTTGCCCGCTCGGGAGCGATTGCGCGAGATTGAGAGTCTGCGCGAGGCGCATGGAGAGCGGGCGAGCCTTGCGCTTGCGGCAGGCCGCTTATGTGCAGCTGAAGGTTTGTGGGGCAAGGCGGAAGAGTTCCTGCGCCGCGCTCACGCATCGGAGCCTGGCCGTCGTTCCGCCGTCACGCTGGCCACCTTGCTCGAGCATCTTTGCCAGC
>CAZAVT010000175.1:6409-7044 GCA_964488395.1 uncultured Burkholderiaceae bacterium
GGTGGCAGTGGTGATGCGCTCAATCTGCGGTGACTCGAGCATCTTGGCCAGCACGAGGAGGCTGCCAGCCTCTGGCGTGAGGCCGCCCTCTGGGGCCAGGCGGAGCCGCTGCCAGAGCGACCGCGGGCACCGATCGCAGCCATTGGGAGCGCCAGTCCGCCGCAATTGCCCGATTCGCCTTGACCGTTTTATTGATGATGCCCTTGATACGAGGCGCGATCAGCGCCCAGGAGCCTCCCGATGAACCTCGACCGAGTTGATTGCGGCAAGGATGTGCCCAACGATTTCAACGTCATCATCGAAATCCCGATGATGGCCGACCCGATCAAGTACGAGGTCGACAAGGACACGGGTGCGCTGTTCGTGGACCGGTTCATGATGACCTCAATGCACTATCCCTGCAATTACGGCTACATTCCCCATACGATCGGTGGCGACGGTGACCCGGTTGATGTCCTGGTCATCACCCCATTTCCGGTTGCAGTGGGCGCCGTGGTCCGTTGCCGGCCGCTGGGCCTGCTGAACATGCAGGACGAGGGCGGCATGGACGCCAAGCTGCTGGCGGTGCCGATTGATCGGATCCTGCCCATCTACAAGCACTGGCAAAAGGTCACCGACATCTCGCCTGATCGCCT
>CAZAVT010000175.1:7054-7639 GCA_964488395.1 uncultured Burkholderiaceae bacterium
CCCATTTCTTCGAGCATTACAAGGACCTCGAAGTGGGCAAGTGGGTCAAGGTGCAGGGGTGGGGTGGTCCCGACGAGGCGGCACGCGAGATCACCGAGGGCATCTCGCGCTATCAGCGGGCCTTCGTCAAGCCGAAATTCTGAAGGCGCGCCGCTCGTTCAGTTCGTCCAGGTAGCTACCGATCGCCTGCCCCTCACGGCCCAGATATCGTTCAACGGCATCGCTGAAGGCGGGCTCTGCGAGCCAGTGAGCGGATACCGTCGGCACGGGGTCAAAGCCCCTGGACATTTTATGTTCGCCCTGGGCGCCGCCTTCGATGACTGCCATGCGCTGCTCGATCGCATATTCGATGGGCTGGTAATAACACGCCTCGAAATGCAGCATGGGAACTTGCGCCGTCGTGCCCCAGTAGCGTCCGTAAAGACGTTCACGATCCCGCAGCAGGAGGCTTGCTGCGATTGGGCGAGGGCCGTCGAGGGCGAGGGTCATGAGGCAGGCGTCGGGCATCTGCTCGCCGAGCGCGAGGAAAAAGGCCTCCGAAAGATAGGGGGTCGATTGGTGCGATCGATAGGTGCTTGCATAGCA
>CAZAVT010000176.1:0-963 GCA_964488395.1 uncultured Burkholderiaceae bacterium
GCATTGCGCGGGCCGCCGCAGTTCAGCGACAATCCCGGCGCAGGGGCAGGGAATCACCCCGCCCTCCGAACCAAGGAGAACCACGACATGATCCGTGCCGCCATCATCGGCCTCGGAACCTGGGGCCAAAACCTCGTCCGGCACGTCCATGGTCAGTCTGAACTGATCCGGTTCGTCGCTGCTGCAACCCGCACCCCTGGCAAGGCGCAGGCTTTCGCCGATGCGCACGGGCTGCGTATGTTCGCCGACTATGACGCGGCACTGCGCTCGCCCGACATTGACGCAGTGGTGCTCGCGACGCCTCACTCCCAACACACCGAGCAGATCATCGCCGCGGCCGCCGCTGGCAAGCATGTGTTCAGCGAGAAGCCGATGGGCCTGTCAGCGGCGGAGGCAGAGCGGGCTGCCCTCGCCTGCCGGGAAGCCGGCGTGACACTTGCCATCGGCTACAACTGGCGCTTCCAGCCGGCGCTGCAGGAGATCCGGGCGATGATCAATGACGGACGACTGGGTCGGCTCCTTCACATCGAGGGCAATTTCTGCGGGCCTAGCGCCTATCGTTTCCCGCGCGGCCACTGGCGCCATGATCGCGATGAGTGCCCAGCGGGGGGGATGACCGGGCGCGGCGTCCATGTGCTCGATGCAATGCTCTATCTGGCGGGCCACGTCGAGCAGGTTCATGCTCAGAGCTTCAGGCTCGCCCAGGACTTTGGAATGGACGACACGACCTCCATGCTCCTGCGGTTCCAGAGCGGGGCGACCGGTTACCTGGGGACCGTGATCGCGACCCCCGAGACCTGGCGGATGCAGGTCTTCGGGACACGGGCCTGGGTCCAGGTCGGCGATGTCGAGCACCTCCATACCTGGGACCTGACGGTGTGCGAGCTCGACCCGCAGAACATCACCGTCAAGCAGAAACCCCGAACCCTCACTTTTCCGAAGGGCAGTACCGAGCGATCGGAA
>CAZAVT010000176.1:973-2740 GCA_964488395.1 uncultured Burkholderiaceae bacterium
CAAACCCATCGCACTCCCCGGCGGAGACGCCGTTCACAATGTCGCGTTAATGGACGCAATCGTCCGCTCAATCCGCGAGCGCCAGAGCGTCACGACGGCGAACTGACCTCGACCGGCCGGCACTCCACCCCGCTTCATTCCATTCCGCAGGAGCTCCTCGATGACCCATTCCCGACCGACCCGACGTGCCCGCTCGATCGGTGTGACTGCCCTGCTTGTGGGCGCTCTCGGCGGCGCCTTGATGCCCCTAGCGAGTGTGGCCCAGCAGGGGGCCTACCCCAACCGCCCGATCCGGGCTGTGGTGCCCTCGCCAGCAGGGGGACCACCCGACCTGACGCTGCGCATCCTCACCCCCAAGCTCACCGCGTTACTGGGTCAGCCCGTCGTGGTGGAGAACCGCGGCGGCGCGGGCGGCATCGTCGGTACCGGCTACGTCGCCCGCCAACCGGCTGACGGCTACACGTGGCTGTTCACCACCGCCTCGCACGCGAATACCCCACCCTTCAACGATAACGTCCCCTTCAATCCGATCCGGGATTTCACCCACGTCACGCTAGCGGTTCAGAACTTCGGTCAAGCTCTGGTGGTTCCCGTGTCCCTGAAGGTCAACAGCGTGGCCGAGCTGATCGAGCTCGCCAAAAAGGAACCCGGCAAGCTGACCTATGCCAATGCAGGCTATGGCACGGCAAGCCATATCCCGGCCGAAGTCTTCAAGTCGATGACTGGGACCGACCTGCTGTCGGTGATGTACAAGGGGATCGGCGAGGCGACCAACGACCTGCTGGCAGGACGGATCGATGTCTTCTTCGTCGGCACCCAGATCGCCGCCCAGCATGTTGCCGCCGGTAAGCTACGGGCCTTGGCAGTGACTGGGGCCCGCCGCTGGAAAGGCATGCCGGAAACACCCACCCTGCAGGAGCAGGGGCTCGCTGGCTACAATGTGGTGAACTGGTTTGGCGTCTGGCTGCCCGCCGGTGCGCCCGCGGATCTGGTCGAACGGATTCACCAAAGCTTCGTGCAAGTGATCAAGGATCCGGAAGTCATCGCGCAGTTTGACAAGCTCGGCCTGGAAGGCATTGCCATGCCGCCCGCCGAATTCGCCCGCTTCGTCGAAAGCGAAGCTCGATCCGCGCAGGCGATCGCGGACCGACTCAAAGCCTCGGGAGGCAAACCATGAACGCACCGCAATCAATCGAACCCTGGCAGTGGCCCGAAGCGACCTGGCGCGCGCTGGTCAATCGTGTTCGGGCTGGGCGCGCGCTCAAACCGAATCATTGGCCGGGCGGGGCGCGTTGCGCCATCGCGCTGTCGTTTGACTCGGACCACGAGACCAATGAGCTGCGCGAAGTCAGGGTGTGCCGAGGATCCTCGACGTCCTGGGCCGGGCTGGGGTGCCGGCGAGCTTCTACGTGCCGGCGGTGGTCGCCCTGCTCTACCCCGACGAGCAACGTCGAGTCGTCGCCGAAGGTCACGAGATCGCCCTGCACGGCTGGATTCACGAGCGCAATTCCGTCTTGCCCGAGGCCGCTGAGCGCGACCTGATGCGACGCAGCGCCGACACCCTCGAGCAGGTAACCGGTGTCCGACCGGTGGGCATCCGCACGCCCTCATGGGACTTCAGCCCGGCCACGCTTGCGATCACGCGTGACATGGGGCTGCTCTACGACTCCTCGTTGATGGCCGATGTCGATTGCTACGAGCTGATGCTCGACGGCCAGAACACCGGCGTCGTCGAATTGCCGGTCGAGTGGATCCGTGACGATGCGG
>CAZAVT010000176.1:2767-5708 GCA_964488395.1 uncultured Burkholderiaceae bacterium
TGAACCGCTTCGCCTCGCTGCGCCCGCACACAGCCCCCTCGGATGTGTTCGACATCTTTCGCCGCGAACTCGAGGCGGCCTTTCGCGAGGGTGGCATCTTTCAGCTCACGATGCATCCGCACATCTCCGGCTATCGCTCGCGGATCTGGATCCTCGAGGAGCTGATCCGGCATGCCCGGTCGCTGGGGCCGGTCTGGTTCGCAACCCACGCCGACATCGTTCGCCACGTCAAGGCTCACGGCTAACCCTACTTTTGCGCCCCTTACGACGAGCACGCCATGCATGCCGATGACAACTTTTCCAATTCCCAGCTGACCCGCAAACAAGTCCCGACGAGCGCGCGCGGTGTGGTGGCCTCTCAGCACAAGCGTGCTGCTCAGGTCGGCGCCGCAGTCCTCGCCGAGGGCGGCGATGCGGTCGACGCCGCAGTGGCCACGTCGTTCGCATTGGGCGTGGTCGAACCCTGGATGAGCGGCATGGCTGCCGGCGGCTGCATGGTGCTCTGGCGGGAAAAGGAGCAGCGGGCCTATGTCGTGAATTTCGGCATGCGCTCGCCGCGCGAGCTCGACCCGGCGAACTACCCGCTTGCTGGCGACGGGCGCAGCTCCGACCTGTTCCCATGGCCATCGGTGGTGGGCGACCGCAATGTGCAGGGTGCGACCGCGGTCGCGATACCGGGCGTCGTCTCCGGCATGGGGCTCGCTCACCAGCGATTTGGTCGAAAGGACTGGCGCGAACTGCTTCAGCCGGCCGCCCGGCTTGCCGATCAGGGCCTGCAAGCCGACTGGTACTCGGCGCTGGTCACCGCGTCGTCGGCCAAGGTGCTGTCGCAGGATGCCGACGCAGCAGCGATGTTTCTCGATGAGGGATGCTGGCCTATCGTCGGCTCGTGGACTGGCACCAGCACCCGCCGGCTCGATCAGCGCGCCCTCGCCGCAAGCCTGCGTCACATCGCAGACCATGGACCCCGTTCCTTCTACGAGGGCGAGTTCGCCCGGCGCCTGGTCGCCGACATCCGGGCCAAGGGCGGCCCCATGAATGAAGCGGACCTACGCGACTATGAGGCGCAGTGGGCCGAACCGCTGACCGTGCCCTTTGGCGGTGGGCGCGTCTTCGCCGCGCCTGGGCTGACTGGTGGCCCCACCTTTGCCGAGGCGCTGCGCGCACTCGAGAGCGAGATGAAGGGCATGCAGCCGGGACCCAGACCTGACGGGCCGGTCTACCGGGCCATTGCCCGAGCCCTCGATGCCGCCTTCCGTACTCGCTTATCGGACATGGGTGATCATCAGCCACCGACCGCGCCCGTCTCGACGACTCATTTCAGCGTGGTCGACGCAGAAGGCAATTTTTGCTCGGTCACGCAAACACTGCTGTCGATCTTTGGCTCGCGGGTGGTGTCACCGTCCACCGGCTTGCTGCTGAACAACGGGATCATGTGGTTCGACCCCGAACCGGGCAAGCCCAATTCGCTAGGACCCGGCAAGCGATGCCTGGCAAATTATTGCCCGGTGATCGGCGAGACCGCTGACGGCCGGCGCTTCGCAGTCGGGGCATCAGGCGGGCGCAAGATCCTCGGCGCGGTCTTGCAGCTCAGTGCCTTTACCATTGCCCATGGCATGAGCCTCGAGGAGGCCTTCCATCAGCCGCGCATCGATGTCAGCGGCGGTGGTCAGGTCACCATGGATCCGCTGCTCGGCGATGCGATCTTCGATCAGCTCAGCGCTGCGCTGCCGGCCACCGTCGCGAGGCGCTCGGTCTTTCCCTATGCCTACGCCTGCCCGGCCGGCGTGATGCGAGCCGGCGGACTGAACAGCGGCTGCACCGAAATCATGTCGCCCTACGGCGA
Source organism: uncultured Burkholderiaceae bacterium (assembly GCA_964488395.1). Taxonomy (GTDB): domain Bacteria; phylum Pseudomonadota; class Gammaproteobacteria; order Burkholderiales; family Burkholderiaceae_E; genus SYIM01. The sequence continues at coordinate 4,614 of CAZAVT010000176.1, forward strand.
TGCGGTACACGGCTGAGTCAGCACGCGGCTAGGTCAATCAGCTGCTGCATCACGACGGCCAGATCGATGGAGCAGCAAGCCCCATCGCAGCGCTGATCTCGCCCGCCCGAACGGCGCGATGAACGGATTCGATGTCCGGTGCAAGACTACGATCATCGTCAAGCGGCGCCGAGAGGCTTCTCACCAGGGACTGCACCCGCTCGAGCGGCTCGGAGCTTCGAAGTGGGCGCGAGAACTCGATCGCCTGCGCAGCGGCAAGCAGTTCGATCGCGATGATTCGTCCGGTATTGTCGTTCATCGCCGACAGGCGGCGAGCCGCGAAGGTCGCCATGCTCACGTGATCTTCCTGGTTCGCCGAAGTGGGCAAACTGTCGACGCTGGCCGGATGCGCGAGCGACTTGTTTTCGGAGGCCAAGGCCGCTGCCGTCACATGGACGATCATGAAGCCCGAATTGATCCCTGGGTCTCGGGTCAGAAAGGCCGGGAGTCTCGACACGGCCGTATCCACCAGCATCGCGACCCGACGCTCGGCAAGCGCCCCGATCTCGGCGATGGCCAGCGCCATCGCGTCGCAGGCAAATGCAACGGGCTCGGCGTGAAAATTACCGCCTGACAAGAGTTGTGCCGCTGCCCCTCCCGATCCGCGCTCGTCGGCGAAAACCAGCGGATTGTCGGTCACCGCATTGGCCTCGTCGAGCAGCACGCCCGCCGCATGGCGCAATTGGGCGAGACACGCGCCCATGACCTGTGGCTGGCAGCGCAGGCAGTACGGATCCTGAACCCGGTCGTCGCCCTTGAGGTGAGATTGTCGGATCGCGCTGCCGGCCAGAGCCTCGCGATAGTAGTCCGCACAGGCGATCTGCCCGAGGTGACGACGGATCCGATGGATGCGCGGGTCAAAGGGTCCATCGCTCCCCTTGGCAGCATCGAGCGTGAGCGCCCCAGCCGCAAGCGCGGACTCAAAGACAGCCTCGGCGCCGAAGAGGGCGTCCAGCGCCAACGCGGTCGATACCTGCGTGCCATTGATCAGTGCAAGTCCTTCCTTGGCGCCGAGCGTCAAAGCCGTCAACCCAAGACTCTGTAAGGCCTGGGCCG
>CAZAVT010000176.1:5721-7622 GCA_964488395.1 uncultured Burkholderiaceae bacterium
CTCACCCAACCTTCACCGATCAAGGGCAGTGACAGATGCGCGAGTGGAGCCAGATCACCGGAGGCGCCGACCGAACCCTGCACCGGCACGAGCGGCAGGCAGTCTAGGGCGAGAAAATCCAGAAGCCTGCGCACGACCGCCTCGCTCACGCCCGAGTAACCCTGGGCCAGACTTGCTGCCTTGAGCAACAGGATCAGGCGGACCACTCGGCCCGGTATCGGCTCGCCGACCCCAACGGCATGGGAGCGCAGCAACCGAATCTGCAAGGTGCCAAGTGCCGACGCCTCAATGCGCGTGGAGGCGAGCTTGCCAAAGCCAGTATTGACGCCATAAAGCGCATCGCCGCCCGCGATGACCGATAGCAAGGCCGCCCGACTGGCCCTCACCGAACGCCAGGCTACCTCATTGAAATCGAGCGCAATGGCCCCCTGAGCAACCCGGCGCAGAAGGGCAACATCAATCGCACCAGGCCGACAGCGACGAGGGCCCTTCTCTGATCCGGCGAGGTTCATCGTTGCTGCTCCATGAAGAGCCTCGACATCGTGTGGCGCCACCCCTCGAGCGCGTCCTCGTGTTGGGGATGGCGGCCGCCACTGACGATCCTGCGCCCGGACACCCATACCTCATCGATCACCCGGCCCGCTGCCGCAAAAAGCATCGCGTTGGAGCATTCGTCCAGCGATCGGCCATGGAGGTCAGGGTGATCCTTGTCAAGCACCAACCAGTCAGCGCGACGCCCGGGCTCAAGCGCTCCCATGGCACGCCCCAGGGCCCGCGCGCCGCCTGCACAAGCCTCGAGCCAAAGGGTCGTGCCGACTGCAGCGGATACGCTGCCAGTGGTCCGGCTGCGGCGCTGAGTCTGAAGGCGCTGCCCGTACTCGAGCAGTCGTAGCTCCTCGGCAGGGTCGCGGCAGACATGGCTGTCCCCGCCAATGCCCCAGCGGCCTCCCAAAGCGCGGAAGGCCCCGAGGGGGAACAGGCCGTCGCCCAGATTGGCCTCGGTCGTCGGGCACAGGCCCACGACAGCAGCGCTCGCGCTCAGTGCGCGCAGCTCGCCGTCATCGAGATGGGTGGCATGCACGAGGCACCACCGCGAGTCGATCCCGATCGTATCGGCAAGAAGATGCACCGGTCGCCGGCCGTGATGGGCCAGCACCTCGGCGACCTCGGCCACTTGCTCGGCCACATGGATATGCACGGGAGCGCCAGGGTCGTCGCGATGCAGGTCGGACACCGCGCCCTTGATGGAATCGAGATCGGCTGCCCTGAGCGAGTGAGGGGCGATACCCGCGCGGACATCGGCTTCGCCTCGTGCAGCGGAACGAACCGCAGAGGCAATCGCCAGGACCTCGTCGGGCGACGAACGGAATCGGCCCTGTCGTGCGGCGAGCGGACGTCGGTCGCAACCGCCCCATTGGTAAAGCACCGGCAAGGCGGTAAAGGCAATACCCACGTCGCGCGCCGCAGCGAGATGGGCGAGCATCATCTCGGCAGGCTGTGCATAGGGCAGACCGTCCGGTTGGCGATGAACGTAGTGAAACTCTGCGACCGCCGTGTAGCCGTGCTCAAGAAGCTCCAGATAAAGCCATCGTGCGATCGCCCGGGCATCCTCCGGACCGATACGGCCGGCGAAACGATACATCGCCTCTCGCCAATGCCAGAAGTCATCGCCATCGTTGGATCGCCACTCGGCCATGCCGGCCATCGCCCGCTGGAACGCGTGCGAATGCAGCGCCGGCATGCCGGGAAGGACTGGCCCGCGCAGGATCAGATCGCCCGGGCGGGGTGGATGATCGACACTCACGTCGGTGAGCGTGCCCGCTTCGTCCACCTCGAGTGCGACATTGCAGGCCCAACCGAGCGGCAGCAACACCTGCGCGGCGTGAAACCGCTGCCGGATG
>CAZAVT010000177.1:0-6250 GCA_964488395.1 uncultured Burkholderiaceae bacterium
GCAATGGTCTTTCAGGATCCGATGGCCACCTTGAACCCAGTGCTCACCGTGGGCGAGCAGATCCGGCTCGCCATCGAGGCGCACGAGCGGGTGGGGCGGGTGGCCGCGCGGGCTCGCGCGGTCGAGGTGCTGGGAAGGGTCGGCATTCCCGACGCCGCGCGACGGCTTGACGCCTGGCCGCACCAGTTTTCCGGTGGCATGCGACAACGGGTTGCGATCGCGATTGCGCTGTTGCATCGACCGGCGCTCATCATTGCCGACGAGCCCACCACTGCGCTCGACGTCTCGATCCAGGCGCAGATCCTCGCCGAGATCGGCAACCTGGTGCGCGAGCTCGGGACGGCGCTCCTTTGGATCAGCCATGATCTCGCCACTGTCTCTGCGCTTGCGAGCCGCCTGCTGGTGATGTATGCCGGTCGTATTGTCGAGGATGGTCCGATCGGCGAGGTGCTGCGGGCGCCCCGCCATCCTTACACCCGTGGCCTGTTGGGCTCCCTGCCCCAGTTCGCCGAGCCGGGTCAACACCTCGCTCAGATCCAGGGCACGCCGCCGTCCCTTTCGTCACTGCCCTCGGGCTGTGCGTTTACTCCGCGCTGCACCTTCGCCAGTTCCCGCTGTGCTGAGCAGCCACCCGAGCGAGCGCAGACAGGCCAGCGCGGCTGGCGATGCCACCATCCGATTACGGAGCCGCTCCGATGAGCCTTGCCACGCCCGTCGGAACCGGAGCACGCCTTGAGTCGCCGGTCCCGCATGTGTTGGCGCGGGGCTTGTCGCGACGGTTCGGTGCTGCAGGGGGCCCTCTGCGTCGCCTTGGGGCAAGGCTCGGCCTCGTCGAGCCAGCCCGTTGGTTGAGCGCGGTCAGCCAGATCGACTTGGAACTCGCACGGGGCGAGGTCTTGGGCCTGGTGGGCGAATCGGGCTGCGGCAAGAGCACGCTGGGGCGAATGCTCGCCGGTGTTCTTGAACCGAGCGAAGGCGAGGTCCTGATTGGCGGTGAACCGGTGTTCGATCCGGCGAGTGCCCGCAAACGCACGACCCGCGTGCAGATGGTTTTTCAGGACCCTTTCGCCTCGCTCGATCCGCGCATGCGGGTGGGCGAGCAAGTGGCCGAGGGACCGCTCGCCCACGGACTTTGCCGACGTGCCGAGGCGCCCGATTACGTCGCTGCCTGGCTTGCCAAGGTCGGACTCGATGGTGCAGCGGCAACGCGCTTTCCTCACCAGTTCTCAGGCGGCCAACGGCAACGGATCGCGCTCGCCCGTGCGCTCGCCATGCAGCCCGACACCCTGATCTGTGACGAGCCTGTCGCTTCGCTCGACGTGTCGATCCAGGCCCAGGTGCTGAATCTGCTGCTCGACCTGCGCCGAGACCTGGGGCTCACGCTGCTCTTCATCAGCCACCATCTGGGCGTGGTGCGCCATGTGTCTGACAGGGTCGCGATCATGTATCTGGGGCGTATCGTCGAGATCGGTTCGGCCGACTCGATCTATCGTGCGCCGGCGCACCCCTACACCCAGGCGCTCCTCGAAAGCGTGCCGCAGCTCACGCTGGATGATCGCGAGCGGCGCCCTTTCCGACCGATCCAGGGCGAACTGCCTTCTCCCCTGGATCCGCCAGCGGGCTGCGCCTTTCATCTGCGCTGCCCCCAGGCGGTCGAGCGTTGCCGCCGCGAGGCCCCGCCGATCGTCGGGCTCGATGACGGACGCAAGACCGCTTGCTGGCTGCGGGTCGCCTGAGCGAGGCGCTCAACCCTCGCGGGTGTTTCGTCGGGCTTTCAGCCGATGGTGTCGCGGGCGGCGTATACTTGAAATACGCGGCTCTGAATCCAGTCTCCTGCCGCCCGTCATTTTCGACTCCCTTCCTCTTCCGCTTTCGTCTTCCCGACTGGAGCCGCGCGCGAGAACCTCGTGCCGCCGGCAGGTCGACGCGGCATCGTTTCCATCGGATTTTCATGACATTCGCTTCGCTGGGGCTCTCAGAACCCCTGGTTCGGGCTGTGGCCGAACTCGGTTACACCCAACCCACCCCGATTCAGCTCGAGGCCATTCCGGCTGTGCTGTCCGGACGGGACCTGCTCGCGGCCGCCCAGACCGGCACGGGTAAGACGGCAGGCTTCGTATTGCCAATCCTGCAGCGCTTGAGCACGACTGCGGCAACCGAGCCGACCGCGCCCTCCGCAGGTCCGCGTCACGGCCGCAGCCCCGCTCGGATCCGTGCATTGATCCTCACACCCACCCGAGAGCTTGCGGCCCAGGTCGAGGACAGTGTCCGGGATTACGGCCGACACCTGCGGCTGAGCTCCATGGCCATGTTTGGCGGGGTCAGCATCAATCCCCAAATCGACCGCCTGCGCCAGCGTCTCGACATCCTGGTTGCGACCCCAGGCCGACTGCTCGATCATGTCAGTCAGCGCACGATCGACCTGTCGGGCGTCGAGGTGCTGGTGCTCGATGAGGCGGATCGGATGCTCGACATGGGCTTCATTCACGACATCCGTCGTGTGCTCGCCTTGCTGCCCAAGAAACGGCAGAACCTGCTCTTTTCTGCGACCTTTTCCGACGAGATCCGCACGCTCGCCAACGGTTTGCTCGATCGTCCGGTCAGCATCGAGGTTGCGCGGCGCAACGCCCCGGCCGAGGCGGTTTCCCAGAAAGTGATCCTCGTCGATCGGGACGCCAAGCGGTCGCTGCTCGCGAAACTCATCAGCGACCACGCCTGGTATCAGGTGCTCGTCTTCACTCGCACCAAGCACGGCGCGAACCGGCTCGCCGAGTACCTCGACAAGGCCGGTATCACGGCCCTCGCGATCCACGGCAACAAGAGCCAGAACGCCCGCACTCGCGCCCTTGCCGAGTTCAAGGACGGGACCCTGCAGGTGCTGGTGGCGACTGACATTGCCGCACGGGGTATCGACATTGACGAATTGCCCCACGTCGTCAATTTCGAGCTGCCCAACGTCGCTGAGGATTATGTGCATCGGATCGGCCGCACCGGCCGTGCCGGCTCGAGTGGCGAGGCGGTGTCGCTCGTTTGCGTCGACGAGTTCGACTTCCTGCGCGGCATCGAGAAGCTGATCGGACGGGCCTTGCCCAAGTCCACCGTTCAGGGATTTGAGCCCGATCCGAACGCCCGCCCCGAGCCCATTCCGATGGGCGGTGGCAAGCGTCATGGCGGTCCCGGCGATCGTGGCGCCCGCTCTGGGCCCCCGCGCGGCGCCTCGGCCCGGGGTTCGCAGCCCTCCCGGTCCCGTCCAGCGTCGGCTGGGTCGGGCGGTGCCGGCCCCTCCTCGAGTGGTGGTCAACGCCGTCCCAGCGGGGGCGCAGCGCCTCGGCGCTCTGGTGGGCCGATGGGACAGCGCGGGTCCTGAGCGGGAGCGGTCGCGCTGACCCGATGGGAATCCCCGGTGCCGCATCCGGGCCGCGCGACAATCACGTTTTGCCAGCGTTCCAGGAGAGATCGGCCCATGACCGACCAGCCGCTTTCGGATTTGCGCAAGGATTACACGCGCGGGGAGTTCGACGAATCACACGCGGCGAGCGAACCGCTCGAGCAATTCCGCCAATGGCTCGATGAGGCGATTGCCGCTCGTGTGCCCGAGCCCAATGCGATGACGCTCGCGACGGTGGGTGCAGATGGCCGACCGTCGACCCGCGTGGTGCTGATCAAGGGTTTCGACGAGCGCGGCATCGTCTGGTACACGAATTACGAGAGCCGCAAGGGTCGCGAGCTCGCTCACAACCCGCAGGCGGCGATCCAATTCCATTGGGTCGAACTCGAGCGGGTCGTGCGGGTGGAGGGCCAGGTCGAAAAATCAGACCCGATCGAAGCCGACGCCTACTACGCGTCCAGGCCGCTCGCCTCGCGTATCGGTGCCTGGGCCTCGGCCCAGAGCGAAGTGCTCAGTTCGCGCGCCGCGCTCGTCGCCCGCACCGCCGAGATTGGCCTGAAATTCGGTCTCAATCCGCCGCGCCCGCCGTTCTGGGGCGGCTATCGCCTGGTACCCGATTACTGGGAGTTTTGGCAGGGCCGCCGATCGCGTCTGCACGATCGCATCCGTTACCGTCTCGAGGCCGATGGAGTCTGGAGCCGAGTTCGTTTGTCGCCCTGAGGTCGCCCTGAGGGGGCCTACTTGACCAAGAGCACCGGGACGCTAGCGATCTCGCTCACCCGCTTGGCCACCGAGCCGATCAGGAGATCACGGATCGCGCTGCGGCCCTTGGAGCCGAGCACGATCAGATCGAACTTGCCACGGTTCGCCGCCGCCGCGATTTCATCGGCAACATGGCCCGTGCGAATGATCATGTCGTGCCGGATACCGCTGCGATCGAGGGCCTTGCGCGCCGGCGCGATTTCGGTCTCACTCAGCTCACGCAGATAGTCCTCGATCGCGTCCTTGCCCACGAAATGGGAGGCGTGGCGCAGGGCGAGCGGATCGTGCACGCTGATCAGCGTGACACTGCCGCCCTCGCTCAATGCACCCACCAGACGGGCAGCATATTTGACCGCCTGCAGGGCCGGGCGAGAGCCGTCGCAAGCAACCAGCAATTTCATCATGGGGGTCCTCCCTGTTGCGTGGAACGACCCGCCAGGCGGTTCGTCCTTGGGTCAGGCTTCGGGCGCAGCGGCCGGGACGAGCTTCTGCAATTCGCCGGACTGGAACATCTCCTGCATGATGTCCGAGCCGCCGATGAACTCGCCCGCGATGTAGAGCTGCGGGATGGTCGGCCAGTTCGAGTAGTCCTTGATGGCCTGACGAACCTCGTCATCCTCGAGCACGTTGACCGTCACGAGGTTGCGCACGCCGCAGGACTTGAGAATCTGGACCGCACGGCCGGAGAAGCCGCACTGCGGGAACTGGGCGGTGCCCTTCATGAACAGCACGACAGAATTTTCCGTGACGGTCTTGGCGATGAATTCTCTTGCTTCCACAGTGCATCTCTCCAGATGACGGTCGGGATCTTGGCACGAACCCGTACCGATGAAGGGTTGGATCGTCGATCGGGAATTGATCTCGATCAGGCTTATACCATGAGCGCTTTGGACGACCTTTTCAAGGGCTTGGCGGGCGGCGGCCTTCGGTGATCCGATCCCGATCCTCAAGGTCGACGAGCGTGTCCACGGCCTCGAAGCCGGCCTGCATGAAGAGTTCGCGCACCGCTTGTCCCTGGTCGTAGCCGTGTTCGACGATCAGCCAGCCCCCGGGCTGAAGGTGGCTCAACGCCCCAGCCGTGATCTCTCGCAGGGCCTCCAGCCCGTCGGGCCCTGGGCTGAGCGCCATGACCGGTTCGTGGCGCAGATCTCCTTGGAGCAGATGGGGGTCGCCCGCGGCGAGATAGGGCGGGTTGGCGAGCACCAAGGTGAACTGCTCGTCGCGGCCGATCGCCTGCCACCACGAACCCAATCGCCAGTCGATCCGCCGGGCAAGACCCAGTCTCGCCCCGTTCGAACGGGCCTGGTCGAGGGCTGCGCGACTACGGTCGGTGGCCACGATCTGTGGCCGCCCGGGAGCGGCGTTGGCAAGCGCGAGCGCGATGGCGCCGCTGCCAGTGCCCAGGTCGAGCACCGACGGCGGGCTCAGATCCATGCGCCCGCACGCCTCCTGGCGCGGCTGCATGGGCGTTGCCGGCACGAGCCGGCAACGCTCGCGCAGCCGTTCGATCGCCCGGTCGACGAGAAGCTCGGTCTCCGGCCGTGGGATCAGCACCGCAGGGCCGACCGAAAGCGAAAGGCCATGGAATTCGCGCTCGCCGGTCAGGTAGGCGATCGGTTCGCCCTTTTCGAGCCGCCGGTGCACCAGCGCCTGGAACCGTTCCATGGTGGTTGGTTCGGCTGCCTCGTCGCCGTGGGCAATCAGCCAGCTGCGCGTGCGGCCACTGGCCCACTCCAGCAGCACCCGGGCTTCGAGCCGCGGCAGGCCGCTTTCGAGGACCAGGGTGTCGTGACTCGGACCGATCTCAGTGGGCATCGGCGAGCGCGGCGAGGAGCTCGGCTTCACGGGCCGTCGTGAGCGCGCCCAGCAGCTCCTCGAGATCACCGTCCATGATGTGGGCGAGCCGGTAGAGCGTCAGGTTGATCCGGTGATCCGTCACTCGGCCCTGGGGAAAGTTGTAGGTACGGATGCGCTCGGAGCGATCACCGGAGCCGACCAGCGATTTGCGGTGCGCAGCTTCCTTTTGCTGCGCCTCCCGGCTGCGCAGGTCCTTCAACCGCGCGGCGAGCACCTTGAGCGCACGGTCGCGATTACGATGTT
>CAZAVT010000177.1:6260-7575 GCA_964488395.1 uncultured Burkholderiaceae bacterium
GGCACTCGGCGACGAGGCCGGTCGGTAGGTGAGTGATCCGCACCGCTGATTCGGTCTTGTTCACATGCTGGCCCCCCGCGCCCGACGCTCGAAAGACGTCGATGCGCAGCTCCTGCGGATCGAATTCGATCTCTCCGACCTCGTCGGCTTCGGCCAGTACCGCCACCGTGCAGGCCGAGGTATGAATGCGTCCCTGTGCCTCGGTCTGCGGCACCCGTTGGACCCGATGCACGCCCGATTCAAACTTGAGCCGAGAGAACACCGCATCACCGCTCACCCTGACGATGACTTCGCGATAGCCGCCGAGTTCCGACGCGCTGGCTGACAGGACCTCCGTGGACCAGCCTTGACGTTCCGCGTGGCGCAGGTACATCCGTAGTAGATCGCCTGCAAAGAGCGCGCTTTCGTCGCCGCCGGTCCCGGCGCGGATCTCGAGGAGCACGTTACGATCGTCGTCCGGGTCGCGCGGCAGCAGCAGCCGCTGGAGCTTGGCGCGCAGCTCCTCCATGCGGTCGCGGGCCACTTGCGCTTCGAGGTCGGCCCATTCGCGCAGATCCGCGTCGGCACGCAGCTCCTCGGCGGTGGCAAGATCGGATTCAGCCTGCCGATAACGCGCAAAACAGTCCAGGAGCTCGGTGAGTTCTCGGTGTTCGCGACTGAGCCGCCGGTATTGGTCGAGATCGCGGGCGGCCAGCGGGTCGGAGAGCCGGGCATTGATTTCGGCGAGTCGGGGCCCGAGGCGTTCCAGCCTCGCGCGCAGCGCTTGGTCCATGAGCTGGGGCGGGCGGCAGGGCGCCGCTAGTGGGGTTCGCCGTCGGCGCCGTTCACACCGGATCCGCGCTGCTCGGGCAGCAGGTGTTCGACCAGCCCCAGCATCTGCTCGCGCTGGCTTGGCGAGCCGTGCAACAGGCGGGTCGGCCCGTGCAGAAACTTGGCAGTGAGCGCGTGCGCGAGCGCCTCGAGCACTCGATCGGGATCCTGGCCGCTCGCGAGCGCCCGACGGGCCCGGTCGAGCTCGGCCTGACGCAGCGCCTCGCCCCGCTCGTGCAGGGACCGGATCGCTGGGACGGTCTGGCGCGACACCATCCACTGCATAAAAGCGTCAACCCGGGTCTCGATGATCGCCTCGGCTTGCGCGACCGCCGCTTGGCGGCTTTCCCGGCCCTCGGCGACCTGCCGACCCAGATCATCCACCGTGTAAAGATAGACGTCACTCAGCTGAGCGACTTCGGCCTCGATGTCGCGGGGCACGGCCAGGTCGACCATGAAGATCGGCCGGCGTCGACGCGCCCGGCGAGCGCGCTCAACCATGCCC
>CAZAVT010000178.1:0-483 GCA_964488395.1 uncultured Burkholderiaceae bacterium
GAGGATATTGCCGAACATACCAAGGCACCGTTCTGGTTTCAGCTCTATGTCATGAAGGACCGGACCTTCATCGCCAACCTCATCGACCGTGCCAAGGCTGCGCGCTGTTCTGCCCTGGTGGTTACCCTGGATTTGCAGATTCTCGGGCAGCGGCACAAGGATCTCAAAAATGGTCTGTCGGCACCGCCCAAGCCGACGCTGAAGAACCTGCTCAACATCGCGACCAAGCCGGCCTGGGCGCTCGCCATGTTGGGGACCAAGCGGCGGCAATTTGGCAATATCGTTGGTCACGTCAAAGGCGTCGATGACATGTCGTCGCTGGGTGCGTGGACCAGCCAGCAGTTCGACCCGACGCTCAGTTGGGATGACGTTCGCTGGATCCGCGATCGGTGGGGGGGCAAGCTGATCGTCAAAGGCATCATGGATGTCGAAGATGCACGACTTGCAGCCGATAGCGGTGCTGACGCGCTCGTGGTGTCCAAC
>CAZAVT010000178.1:530-2058 GCA_964488395.1 uncultured Burkholderiaceae bacterium
GCTCTCCTCCATCCGGGCCCTCCCGGAGATTGTCGATGCAGTTGGCTCGCGGATCGAGATCTGGATGGACGGTGGGATTCGCAGCGGTCAGGACGTCCTGAAGGCCCGGGCCCTAGGGGCTCGGGGCACGATGATTGGGCGGGCCTTCCTATACGGCTTGGGAGCGATGGGTGAGGCGGGTGTCAGCAAGTGCCTGGAGCTGATTCAGCGCGAGCTCGAGCTCACGATGGCATTCTGTGGCCATACCGATATCGAACGCGTCGGACGTGAGATTCTCGTGCCGGGGACTTTTCCGGTTTGCCGGAGGGCGGCCTGATGGCAGGCCGGTCTTCAGCCTCGGGCCTGCGCGAGTACAGCGAAGCCTCCATTCGGGTCCTCAAGGGACTGGAGCCGGTGCGCAGTCGCCCCGGCATGTATACCCGCACCGATAGTCCCCTGCACATTGTTCAGGAAGTCATTGACAACGCGGCCGACGAAGCGTTGGCGGGTTTCTGTCGCTCGATCGAGGTGGTTCTCCATGAGGACGGTAGTGTCAGTGTCGATGACGATGGGCGAGGGATCCCGGTAGGTCCTCATCCAGAGGAGAAGGCCCCCGTCGTTGAGATTGTTTTTACCCGCCTTCATGCGGGCGGCAAGTTCGACAAGGCCGGCGAAAGCGCTTACAGCTTTTCCGGAGGGCTACATGGGGTGGGCGTCTCAGTGACCAATGCGCTCTCGCGTCGGCTGGAGGTCTCGGTTTGGCGCGATGGTGCGATTCATCGCATCGCGTTTGAGGGGGGCGAGTTGTCCGCACCGCTTTCCTCAGCCCCGGTCCCCCGTGGCGATCGCCGTTCCGGCACTCGCGTCCGGGTCTGGCCGGATCCCAAGTATTTCGATAGCTCGCAGATTCCAGCCAACGAGCTGCAGCAGCTTTTGCGCTCCAAGGCCGTGCTGCTGGCTGGGCTCAAGGTTGTCTTCACTGACCAAAAATCGGGACGCTCTCAAACCTGGCACTACGAGAATGGCTTGCGCTCCTATCTCGAGGAGGCGCTCAACGTCGGCTCTGGGGCGAGCCCGTTGATCCCACCCTTTGAAGGCGAGCACTCGATCACAGCCGGCGATGATATGTTCGCCGAGGGCGAGGGGGCGCGTTGGTTGGTGGTCTGGACCGAGGACGGTGCGTTGGTGCGCGAGTCCTATGTCAACCTGATTCCGACCCCAGCGGGCGGAACCCATGAGGCGGGGCTTCGCGACGGATTGTTCAATGCGGTCAAGAGTTTCATAGAGCTCCACGGCATGATGCCGAAAGGGACCAAGGTGCTACCCGAGGACGTCTTTGCAAGGGCGAGCTTCATCCTGTCGGCGCGAGTGCTCGATCCCCAGTTCCAGGGCCAGATCAAGGAGAGACTGAATTCGCGCGACGCCTTGCGTCTGGTCAGCTCCTCGGTCAAGCCCCAACTCGACCTATGGCTCAACGACCATGTCGATCAAGGGCGTCGCCTCGCGGAGCTGGTGATTCGGCAGGCTCAGGCCCGCAGCCGAGCCGCTC
>CAZAVT010000178.1:2068-7514 GCA_964488395.1 uncultured Burkholderiaceae bacterium
AAACGCAAGGGCTCCGGCGTCGCCGTCCTGCCCGGCAAGCTCACCGACTGCGAATCCACCGACCTCCTGAGGAACGAAATCTTCCTCGTTGAAGGCGATTCGGCGGGCGGTTCAGCCAAGATGGGCCGAGATAAGGAATTTCAGGCGATCTTGCCGCTTCGCGGCAAGGTGCTCAATTCGTGGGAGACTGAACGCGATCGTTTGTTTGCGAACAATGAGATCCATGACATCGCGGTGGCGATCGGGATTGATCCGCACAGCCCTTCCGACGAGGTCGACCTATCTGGCTTGCGGTATGGCCGGATCTGCATTCTTTCTGATGCGGACGTGGATGGCGCACATATCCAGGTCCTGCTGCTGACCCTGTTCTTCAAGCATTTTCCGAAGCTGGTCGAACGAGGGCATGTGTGGGTTGCACGCCCGCCGCTCTATCGCGTCGACGTCCCCGCGCAGGGCAAGCGCCCGTTGCGTAAGCTCTACTGCCTCGATGAGGCGGAATTGCGACATATTGAGGACAAGCTGCGCAAAGATGGCGTGCGAGAGGGTACCTGGTCGATTTCGCGATTCAAGGGCTTGGGCGAGATGAGCGCCGAGCAGCTTTGGGAGACGACCATGAACCCTGAGACGCGGCGCTTGCTGCGCGTCACCCTGGGGACGCTCGATCGACCCGGCACTGAAGCCCGTTTCTCGATGCTCATGGGCAAGGGCGAGGCGTCCGCCCGCCGCGGTTGGCTTGAAGCCCACGGCCATGAGGTCGAGGCCGATATCTGAGTCTGACGGACAAACACGATGAGTCAGATGGACCTGTTCAATGCGGGAAGCGCACCGGCTGGCGGCGAGCCCGACGATCCCGATCGCCTTACGCTTGCACACTATGCGGAGCGCGCTTACCTCGAATATGCCGTGTCGGTCGTCAAGGGGCGTGCGCTTCCTGATGTCTGCGACGGACAGAAGCCCGTGCAGCGCCGGATCCTGTTCGCGATGCACCGGATGGGTCTTGCGCCCGGCGCCAAGCCGGTAAAGTCGGCCCGGGTGGTCGGTGATGTGCTCGGTCGCTTCCATCCCCATGGCGATGTGGCGGCTTACGAAGCGCTGGTGCGTATGGCGCAAGGCTTCAGCCTGCGCTATCCCTTGGTTGAAGGTCAGGGCAACTTCGGGTCTCGCGACGGCGACGGAGCCGCCGCGATGCGCTATACCGAGGCCCGTCTCACCCGTCACGCCCAATTGCTCCTCGAGGAGATCGACGAGGGTACGGTCGATTTCGTGCCCAATTACGACGGGTCAGCGGAAGAACCTCGACAGTTGCCCGCGCGGCTTCCGATCGTTCTGCTCAACGGCGCGTCGGGCATCGCTGTTGGCCTCGCAACCGAAATCCCGCCCCATAATCTGCGTGAGGTCGCGGCCGCCGCGGTGAAACTGATTCGCGAACCGGCAAGCGGGATCGATGAATTGCTCGAGGCCATGCCCGGGCCGGATTTTCCAGGTGGGGCGAGGATCATTTCCACACCCGCTGAAATCCGAGAGGTTTATGCGACGGGGCGCGGCTCCATCAAGATGCGCGGTCGTCACCATTTCGAGGACCTCGCGCGCGGTCAGTGGCAGCTCATCTTCACTGAGCTTCCCCATGGCGTTTCGTCCCAGAAGGTCCTCGAGGAGATCGAGGAACTGACCAATCCCAAGGTCCGGGTTGGCCGCAAGGCGCTCACGCCGGAACAGCTACAACTACGCCAAACGGTACTCGCCGTACTCGACGGTGTCCGCGATGAATCGGGCAAGGATGCGCCGGTCCGTCTGGTGTTCGAGCCACGCAGCTCGCGGGTTGCCCAGGAAGAGCTGCTGCGCACGCTGCTCGCGCACACGAGTCTCGAAACCGGTGTGGCGGTTAACCTGGTGAGCGTCGGGCTGGACGGACGACCGGGGCAAAAGCCCTTGGTGAGCATGTTGCAGGAGTGGATCCAGTACCGGATCGAGACCGTCACGCGGCGGACCCGCCATCGCCTTGCGAGAGTGGACGACCGGATCCATATCCTCGAAGGTCGGCGGATCGTCCTGCTCGACATCGAGCGCGTGATCCGGCTTATCCGCGAAGCGGACGAGCCACGTGCCGCCCTGATTGATGCATTTGGGCTCAGCGAGCGCCAAGCCGATGACGTGCTCGAGATCCGTTTGCGCCAGCTGGCGAGACTCGAGGCTATCCGCATCGACCAGGAGCTCGCGGCGCTCGCGCGCGACAAGGCCACCCTGGAAGCGCTCCTAGCGAGTCCGCAGGCGCTGCGCCGTCAGCTGATTCGCGAGATCGAAGCGGACGCCAAGTCTTACGGTGATGACCGACGGACCTTGATCGAGGCCGCCGAGCGCACCACAGCTGCTCTGCGGGTCGCCGAGGAGCCGGTGACCGTGATTGTGTCCGAGCGGGGGTGGGTTCGAGCCCGTCAGGGTCACGGGCATGACGCGTCCCAGTTTAGCTTCAAGGCGGGTGACTCGCTCGCTGGCGCTTACGAAGTACAGACGACCGACCAGCTGTTCGTGCTTTCAAATTCAGGTCGCGTTTTCTCCATCCCGGTGGCACAACTGCCCTCAGCCCGCGGCGATGGAGTGCCAATCACCAGTTTGGTTGAGCTCGAGTCAGGTTCCCGGGTCGAGCACAGCTTCGCAGCGGCGCCGCAAACGGGTGTCCTATTTGCCACGCGTGGCGGGATTGGTTTCATCTGTCAGGCCGCCGATCTGGTCGGTCGGACACGCCAGGGCAAATCCTTCCTGACGCTGGATGAATCGGATCAGCCCATCCGACCAGCGCTGTTTCATCCTGGCGCAAGTTTCGTCGCCTGCGCGAGCCTGGACGGACGGCTACTGACATTCCCGCTCGCCGAGATGAAGATCTTGAAAAGTGGTGGGCGTGGTGTGATCCTGATGGCGACCGAGACCCATGATCCGCTTTCTTCAGTCGCCGTCTACGGCTCGAGTGGACTCGTGATCCGGGGGGTTGGACGTGGCCAGAAGCCGCTTGCCAAGACTCTCGGAGCACAAGCACTCCTCGCTTGGCAAGGTAGTCGCGCCCGAAAGGGCAGTCGCTTTGAGCCACGGGTGCGCGAGCCCGAGCTGCTGGCTGTGCCTGCCAGGGCGGAACCAGTCCCGCCCCGCAACTGAAGAGGAGTGGGCCATGTCTGATTCAAGCGTCGTATTTGAGTATCTGCCGGTCGCAGGCGACCGTGCGATCGGTGTCGCAAGGCTCAATCGGCCCCGCCAGCTCAATGCGCTGAACCTTGACATGTGCCGCCAGCTTCTTGCGAGGCTCGGCGAATGGGCCTCCGACGAGTCGGTCGTTGCTGTCATGCTCGAGGGCTCAGGTGAAAAGGGGTTTTGCGCTGGCGGCGATGTGGCCGAAGTCGTCAAACACATTCGGGCCGGCGGGCCACGAAGATTCGTCTACGGTGACGCCTTCTTTACCGTCGAGTACCAGCTGGACCTCCTCATCCATCGATTTCCTAAGCCCCTGGTGACATGGGTGCATGGGGTGTGCATGGGCGGAGGGGTGGGCCTTATCGCAGGTGCAAGTCACCGGATCGTCTCAGAGGGGGTGCGGCTCGCCATGCCCGAGATCCACATCGGCCTGTTCCCCGATGTCGGCGGTGGCTGGTTTCTGAACCGCGTGCCAGGCGCCGCGGGTCGGGTCATGGCGCTGACCGGCCTGATGTTGAACGAAGCGGACGTGCTCCATGCAGGGCTTGCCGACTGGTTTGTGCCGGCAGAGCTTCAGCCGGACCTTCGCGTTGCGATGTCTGCGCTGGACTGGACAGGCGACGCGGTCAGTGACCGTGCGGCCCTGACCCGACTTTGTGCAGGCTTTCACCACCGTGCGAGGGCAGGGTTGCCGCTTTCCCGGCTTCGTCAGTATGCCGATGCACTGCGATTCATCGGGATGCAGCCAGACGTCGAAAGCCTCGCGGCATCGCTCGCTGCGGCTGCCCGCGAAGACCCCTGGTTTTCAGCCCCCGCAGAGGCCCTCTCAGCTGGCTCACCGACCGCCGCACGGGTGAGCTTCGAATACCTTCGACGTACGGCGAGCCTCTCAATTGCAGAGGTCCTCGAAATGGACCGCATCCTCGCCGCGCAATTCCAGCGCCATCCCGATTTTCCTGAGGGCGTGCGTGCGCTACTGATCGATAAGGACCGACAGCCACGTTGGTCACTCTCTCGCCATGACGAAGTGCCGCAGCGTCTCGTCGACGCCCACTTCCTGGCTCCTCAATAAATCGACGGCTCCGGGACGGGGGCTCCGAAGCGAGTCTCAAGGTAGTCGAAGTCGCAGCCCTCGTTAGCCTGGAGGATGTGGCGGCTGAACATCCAGCCGTAGCCGCGCTCGAACCGCTTGGGAGGTGGCCGCCACTCGGACCGGCGGCGTGACATCTCGGCGTCATCGACTTCCAGATGGATACGTCGTGCGGGGACGTCGACAGTAATCAGATCACCTGAATGGACCATAGCCAGCGGGCCACCGACGAACGCCTCGGGTGCGCAGTGCAGCATGCAGGCCCCATAGCTGGTGCCACTCATACGGGCGTCCGACAGACGCAGCATGTCACGTACGCCTTGGCGAAGCAGCCTTACCGGGATCGGTAGCATCCCCCATTCAGGCATACCGGGCCCGCCCTGTGGCCCCGCATGACGAAGCACCAGAATATGCTCGGGCGTGACAGCAAGATCAGGATCGTCGGTGGCTTGCTTCATCGCTGCATAGTCGTCGAAGACCAATGCGGGCCCGGTGTGGCGAAGCAGGTGAGGTGCGCAGGCACTTGGTTTGATGACGACGCCATCGGGTGCGAGATTGCCGCGCAGGACCGCCAGTGCGCCCTCGTTGTAGATCGCGCGGTCGAGCGGTCGGATCACGTCGTCATTGAAGACTTCCGCCTGGGCGATCTGCTCGGCGAGCGCATGCCCGGTGACTGTCATCACTGAGGTGTCGAGGAGGTGCTCGACCCGCTTCATCAACGCTGGAAGTCCACCCGCATAGTAAAAATCCTCCATCAGGTAGGTATCTCCGCTCGGGCGGATGTTTGCGATGACGGGTGTGGTTCGACTTGCCTGGTCAAAGTCGTCGAGCGTGACCGGACATCCGGCGCGTCGGGACATCGCGATGAGATGGATGATTGCGTTCGTCGAACAACCCATGGCCATGGCGACCACGATACCGTTGAGGAAGTGGGCTCTGGACAGCAGGCGTGCCGGGCTAAGGTCCTCCCAGACCATCTCCACAATCCGTCGGCCACACGCGGCGCTCATTCTGGGATGAGTGCTGTCCGCCGCAGGAATCGACGAAGAGCCGGGCAGCGCCAGCCCCAGCGCCTCGGTGATGCCCATCATGGTCGCTGCCGTCCCCATGGTCATGCAGGTGCCATGGCTACGCGCAATGCCCGCTTCAACCTCGGTCCATTGCGTCTCGGTGATC
>CAZAVT010000179.1:0-4558 GCA_964488395.1 uncultured Burkholderiaceae bacterium
GCATGCCCGGCCCTTCTCGCCCCGCCCGCACAGTCCGCAGGGACTGTGCTCTCCGCCCCCACTGCTTTCGCAGTGGTGCCGGAGGCGGGACTCGCCTACACCGCTTCGCTCTCGCAGGCCGCGGCCGGGCTTGCATGCCCGGCCCTTCTCGCCCCGCCCGCACAGTCCGCAGGGACTGTGCTCTCCGTCGCCACTGCTGCGCAGTGGTGCCGGAGGCGGGACTCGAACCCGCACGCCCTTTCGGGCACCGGATTTTGAGTCCGGCGCGTCTACCTGTTCCACCACTCCGGCAGGAACGCCCCGGATTATCGGCAATCGCATCACTCCCGGCAAATCGCCCCCGATTGGACGACCTCGAAGGGCACCCTTTCCCTTGACATTGCGCGGCTCGATCCCCTATGGTTTGTCCGGACAAACTCACAAACCAGACATTCGGACGAGGCCGCCATGGAAGTCATTCAAGTCGCCCCCAACCGCTTTCGCGCCAGCTACGGCCGCTACCTCGAGGATTTCCAGGTCGGAGCGATTTACGAACACCGTCCAGGGCGTACCGTCACGGACGCCGATAATATCCAGTTCTCACTGCTCACGATGAACCAGCATCCCATGCACTGCGATCATGCGTTTGCGGCGAAGAGCGAATTCGGCAAACCCCTGGTCTCGAGTGGCTTCACACTCGCACTGGTGCTAGGCATGACCGTCAACGACGTGAGCGGCAAGGCGATCGCCAACCTCGGTTGGAAAGAGATCAACCTCACCGCACCGGTCTTTGCCGGCGACACGCTCTACGCCGAGTCGGAAGTTCTCGAGGTTCGGGAATCGAAGAAGCGCCCCAACCAGGGAATCGTGACGGTGCGGACCCGGGGGCTGAATCAGAACGGCGTGGAAGTGATGAACTTCATCCGCTCGGCGCTCATCCCCCGGCGGGGCCACGGCGTTGGCGAATAACGCATCGCCCCGACACACCCCGAGAGGACACCAACCATGACCGACAACAGCTGCGCCGGTCCACCGAGGGCTGGCCGGGCGATCTCCGAACAGATCGCCGCGTTTGCCAGCGCGTTTCGCCTCGACCCGATACCGGAGGCCGTGCGTGACCGCGCCAAACACTTGATGCTTGACGCCTTCGGAATCGCCTTTGCCTCGCACGGCTACGAGTTCGCCGGTCGGGCGCTTGCCGGTATCGGCGCACTCGATGATGGAGGTTCGTCGCGGGTGATCGGCAGCAGCAAGCGCCTGCAACCGCGCAACGCGATCCTAGCCAACGGGATCCTGATCCACGGCCTGGACTTTGATGACACGCATCCACGCGGCGTGATTCACGCCACGACCTCGGTGCTCCCCACCGTTCTCACGGTCGCCGCGCGGCAAGGCAGGAGCGGTGCAGACCTGCTCGCGGCCTATGTGCTGGGCGTGGAGATCGCGACCCGTCTGGGCGCGGTCGCCAAGGGTGGTTTCCACCAGGTCGGATTCCATCCGACCGGTCTGATCGGCGCCTTCGGCTGCACGGTTGCAGCCGGTTGGTTGATGGGTTTGACCGAGGACCAGATGGTCGACGCGCAGGGCCTCGTGATGTCGATGGCGAGCGGTAGCCTCGAGTTTCTCAATGACGGGGCCTGGAACAAACGGATGCATCCCGGCTGGGCAGGGGTTGCCGGCGTGACCGCCGCCACGCTGGCCCAGCATGGCTATCGGGGCACGCGGCTCGCTTATGAGGGTCGATTCGGTCTTTACAGCAGCCATCTCGGCGCGGTGGGCGGATTCGACCTGGCCCTCGCCACGGCCGATCTCGGCACGACCTGGGAAGTCTCCCAGATCTCGGTCAAACCCCTGCCCGCATGCCACTTTACCCACGCCGCTGTCGATGCCGCGATCCGGCTCCAACGCCTGGGCTTGCGGACCGACGAGATCGAACACGTCGAGGTGCTGGTCCCCCAGGAGACCATCAAGACCGTGTGCGAACCCGAAGCCCAGAAACGCCGACCGGCCAATTCCTACGAAGCGCAGTTCAGCATCCCCTACCTGGTTGCCAACGCCCTGCGAAAGGGCCGGCTGGACCTCGAAGACATCGAGGCGCCGGCACTGACTGATGAGCAGACGCTCGCGCTCGCCGCCCGCACCCGCTATCGCGCCGACCCCGAGAGCGCCTTCCCCCGCTACTACGACGGGGAAGTGATCGTGCAACTCACGGACGGACGGATCCTGCGCGAGCGCGAGCCGATCAACCGAGGCTCACCCGACCGTCCGCTCACGAGTGCGGACATCCTGGCGAAATTTCGCGCCAATGCCTCACGGCGCCTGCCAGCAGTGCGCTTGCCTGGCATCGAGCGCGCCGTGCTCGAGCTCGAGACGGCCAGTGCCTCATCGCTTGCCGATGCCCTCGGCGAGCCCGACCCAACCTGAACCGGAGTTTCAAGACATGACGACGCAACACGATGAGGATCAGGACCGCGTGATCCTGGACATGGTCGAACGCTTCCTCGAGCGCGAGGTGGCACCCCACGCCTGGCAACTCGAGCATGACGACACCTATCCCGATGAGATCGTCGAGAAGATGAAGGAAATGGGACTGTTTGGGTGTCTGATCGCCCCCGAGTACGGTGGCCTGGGGCTGTCGACCGTCACCTACGTCAAGATCATCGAAAGGATCTCCCGGGTCTGGATGTCGATCTCGGGCATCATCAATTCCCATCTGATCATGGCGATGTGCGTGCAGCGCAATGGCACCGAGACGCAAAAGCGCGACCTGCTGCCGCGCTTTGCGACCGGCGAACTGCGCGGTGGGATCGCGCTCACCGAACCCGACTGCGGCACCGACTTGCAGGCAATCAGGACGCAAGCGCGCCGCGACGGCAAGGACTACGTGATCCGCGGCACCAAGATGTGGATCAGCAACGGTATCTACGGCAACTGCTTCGCCGTGCTCACCAAGACCGATCCCGAGGCTTCGCCACGTCACAAGGGCATGAGCCTCTTCATCTGCGAAAAGGGGCCCGGTTTCGAAGCGAGCAGGAAGCTCGAAAAGCTCGGCTACAAGGGGATCGACTCGGCCGAGCTGGTGTTCGAGGACTACCGGGTGTCCGCGGACCGGCTAATCGGCGGGGCCGAGGGACGCGGACTGCAGATGATCCTGGGCGGGCTCGAGCTCGGTCGGATCAACGTCGCGGCTCGCGGCGTCGGGCTGGCCCAGGCCGCGCTCGACGAATCGGTGAAGTATTCCCAGCAACGCAAGACCTTTGGCAAGCCGATCTGCGAACACCAGGCGATCCAGCTCAAGCTCGGCGACATGGCGACCCGCACCGAGGCCGCACGCCTGCTCACCATGCAGGCGGCCCACGCCTACGACCGCGGCGAGCGCTGCGACATGGAAGCCGGAATGGCCAAGCTTTTCGCCACCGAAGCCGCCCTTGAAAACAGTACCGAAGCGATGCGCGTTCATGGTGGCTATGGCTACTCCAAGGAGTATCTGGTCGAACGCTTCTATCGCGATGCGCCGCTGCTCACCATCGGCGAGGGGACCAATGAACTGCAGCGGATCATCATCGCTCGCCAGCTGATCGAGAGGAATCGGATATGACCCTGCCTCTGGCTGGCCTTCGGATCCTCGCGATCGAGCAGTACGGCGCCGGTCCTTTCGGCAGCCAGCACCTGGCCGACCTCGGTGCCGAAGTCATCAAGATCGAGAATCCGCACGACGGGGGCGATGTGGGCCGTCTGGTCGGCCCCCACTTCTTCGGCCCCGGTGACAGCCATTTTTACCAGGCCTTCAACCGCAACAAGAAGAGCGTGCGGCTCGACCTGAAGCACCCCGATGGCAAGGCCGCATTCCATCAGCTCGTCCGGCAGGCCGACGCGGTCTACAACAACCTGCGGGGCGATCTGCCGGCGCGCCTGGGTATCGACTATGCATCGCTTCGGCACCTGCGCGAAAGCCTGGTCTGCGTGCACCTGTCAGCCTACGGCCGCGATGGTGAGCGCGCCGCCTGGCCGGGCTATGACTATCTGATGCAGGCCGAGGCGGGCTACCTCTCGCTCACCGGAGAGCCCGACGGGCCGCCTTCGAGATTTGGTCTGTCGATCGTCGACCTGATGACGGGCACCACCGCGGCGCTTGGGCTGGTATCGGCCGTGCTGGGGGCGCGCAGCACCGGCCAGGGCAGGGACGTGGATGTCTCGCTCTTTGACGTGGCCTTGCACAACCTCTGCTATGTCGCGACCTGGTACCTGAACGGCGAGCATGCGACCGGACGAGCGCCGCGCTCGGGCCACCCATCCTTGGTCCCGAGCCAGCTCTACCGCACCGCCGACGGCTGGATCTTCATCATGTGCAACAAGGAAAAGTTCTGGCCTGAGATGGCACGCCTCATGGACCATCCCGAATGGGCTGAACGCCCAGACTTCGCCAACTACAAGGCGCGTCTCTCCCATCGCGACCGCTTCAACCAGGAAATCGAGGCGGTCATGGTGACCCGCAGCACCGCCGACTGGATGGAGCGCTTCGCTGGTCACGTCCCGGCCGCCCCCGTCTATGACGTCGCTCAGGCGCTAGACAATCCGT
>CAZAVT010000179.1:4602-7451 GCA_964488395.1 uncultured Burkholderiaceae bacterium
CCACCGCGCACAAAGCCGACGGCCGGACGGTGCGCAATGTGGCCTCACCGATCCGGCTGTCGGGCGAAACACTGCCTGACCGGGCCGCACCCGATCTCGGTGCCCACACCGACGCGCTCCTCGCGCAGGCCGGTTTGACCGACGAGCAGATCACCTTCCTGCGAAAGCACGGTGTGATCTGACGTGAAGACCGAGGTGGAGCCAAGCCGGTCTCGCCGGGAACTCGCGGCAACAGGACACGCCGCAGCGCCCCTGGGCGCACGCCCCCGCTACGTCCAGCTGGCCACCACCCTGATCAGTGAGATCGGCTCGGGTCGCTATCCCGTGGGCAGCCTGCTGCCGACCGAATACGAACTGTGCGACGAGTTTGGCGTCTCGCGCTTCACCGCAAGAGCAGCCGTTCGCCTGCTGGTGCAGCAGGGCCTGGTGGCACGCAGCCCCGGGGTCGGAACCCGGGTGCTCGCCGCGCTCCCGCAAACGCAATACACGCAGCACATGTCGGGGATTACCGATCTGCGCCAATACGCAAGCGAGACCCGCTTTCAGGTTTCGAGCAGCGCGCTGGTGCGGCTCGATGACCGGAACGCGAGGCTAATCGGCGCCGAGGCGGGCGAAACCTGGCTTCACGTACAGGGCCTTCGATTTCTGGCGGGCGAACGTCTGCCGATCTGCTTCACCGACGCCTGGATCGCGCCCCGATTCAGGTCGGTCGCCGGGATCGATGACCGCATGACCCAGCCGCTTTATCAACTGATCGAGCAGCAGTTCGGTTGTACGATCGTCACTGTCGATCAAGAGATCCGCGCAACCATTCTCGATGCCGCACAGGCACGGCGGCTGGGTGTTGCTGCGCGCAGCGCCGGGCTTTGGCTCGCACGACGCTATCTCGATCAACACGGCGACCTGGCCGAACTCGCCATCAGCGTGCATGCCGCCGATCGTTTCACTTATCGCGAATCATTTCAGCGCAACTGGCAAACCGGACCCTAAGGACCCAGCCCATGAATCGCTCGCCCCTGCCCACCCTACGCACGCTGCTGTTCGTTCCGGGCGACCGGCCAGAACGGTTCGACAAGGCGCAGGCGTGCGGCGCCGATGCCATCGCGCTCGACCTCGAGGACGCGGTGCTCCCGGAGAGCAAGGCGAGCGCCCGAACCGCGATTGCCAACTGGAAGGGCGAGCGATCCCCCCGGGTGATCCTCCGGATCAACGCGGCCGACACCCCCTGGTTCGAGGATGACCTGCGGCAGGCCCGCGAAGCCGGCTATCGCGAGATCATGCTGCCCAAGGCGGCCGATCCCGATGCCATCGCAAGAATTCGCGCAGTCCTCGGCCAGGAGGCCGGCATCTACCCGCTGGTCGAGACGGCCCTGGGCTCGACTCGCTTGCGCGAGCTCGCCGGCGCGCCCGGCGTGCGGCGTCTGGTGTTCGGCACCGTCGACTTCTCCCGAGACACCGGCATTCAGAACGAAGAAGGCTGGCTGCCGGTGCGCATCGAGATGGTGATTGCATCGCGGGTCGCGGGCTGTGCGAGTCCCATTGACGGCACGCTCCTCGGCTGGAGCGATCCGGACTACCTGCGCGCTCAAGCCGCGCGCTCTCGTAGCCTGGGCTTTGGCGGGCGGTTGTGCATCCACCCGGCGCAGATCGCCCCGATCCGCGCTGGGATGCAGCCCAGTGCCGAGGAACGGGCCTGGGCGCAGCGCGTGCTCGACGCTGTCGCGAGCGCACAGCACGGTGCAATCGTGGTCGATGGCAAGCTCGTCGATAAGCCAGTGGTCGATCTGGCACGGGACTGGATCGCCCAGGGCCAGGATTGATGAACTGGGCCATGCGACTGACCGACTTTGACTTTGATCTGCCTGATGAATTGATTGCCCGCGAGCCGGCCGCCGTGCGAAGCGGCTCGCAACTCATGGTGCCGCACTTGTCGGAGCAGCCGAGCCGGCGATTCGCAGAGCTGCCCGAATTGCTCGAAGCCGGTGATCTCCTCGTCTTCAACGACTCCCGCGTCATCAAGGCGCGACTGCACGGTGCCAAGGCAAGCGGTGGTGCGGTCGAAGCCTTGATCGAGCGCATCACCGCCCCTCATGAAGCCCTTGCCTTGATGCGGGTGAGCAAACCGCCCAAGATTGGCGCGACAATCGACTGGCACGCGCCGGCCAGCGCGCCATGGGCCGGGCAAGACGCGCCAGAGCGCGTCCCCGCAGTATCGGCCATCGTCATTGACCGGCAGGATGATCTCTGGCGGCTGCGGTTTTCCGAACCTGTCCTCGATGTGCTCGAACGGCTGGGTGAATTGCCGCTCCCGCCCTATGTGGGTCGGCCGGCAGGAGCCGCTGACGAGGAACGCTACCAGACCACTTACGCCCGAGAGCCCGGCTCGGTGGCGGCACCAACGGCTGGGCTGCACTTCGACAAGGATCTGCTCGCGCGGCTCGCCGAGCGCGGCATCGGCCGCGCTTTCGTCACGCTGCACGTGGGCGCCGGAACCTTTCAACCGGTACGCACCGAGAACATCCGCGAGCACCGGATGCACAGCGAACGCTACCGCATCGATCGGTCGACCATCGAGGCGATCCAGTCCACCCGAGCGCGTGGGGGGCGGATCGTTGCAGTCGGCACGACCAGCCTGCGCACCCTCGAAGCCGCCGCCGCAGCGCCCGGCGGTCTCTCAGCCTCGGAGGACGAAACCGACCTCTTCATCACCCCCGGTTATCGGTTCCGGGTGGTCGACCGGCTGATCACCAATTTTCATCTGCCGAAGTCAACGCTGATGATGCTGGTGAGCGCGTTCGCGGGTATCGACCTGATTCGTTCGACTTACGCGCGGGCCATTGCCGAACGCT
>CAZAVT010000180.1:0-7345 GCA_964488395.1 uncultured Burkholderiaceae bacterium
GCGATCATGGATGAAGCAGGTCGGCTGCTCGCGCCCGGTGTGACCGGCGAGGTCGTGATCCGTGGAGAAAATGTGACCCTCGGCTATGAGAGCAACCCCAAGGCGAATGCCGAGGCCTTCGTGAATGGCTGGTTTCGCACAGGGGACCAGGGCGTGCTCGATGACGAGGGCTATCTCACCATCACTGGCAGGCTGAAGGAAATCATCAATCGCGGCGGCGAGAAGGTCTCCCCGCGCGAGGTCGACGAGGTGCTGATGGATCACCCTGCGGTCGCCCAGGTGGTCACCTTTGCGATTCCCCACGACAAACTTGGTGAGGAGGTCGGCGCGGTGGTGGTGCTGCGCGAGGGCGCGAGCCTCACGGAGCGTGAGTTGCGCGATTTTGCCGCTCAGCGCCTGGCCGATTTCAAGGTGCCTCGCAAGGTGCTCTTCATGGACGAGATCCCCAAGGGGGCGACCGGAAAGCTTCAGCGCATCGGTCTGGCGCAAAAGCTCGGTCTGGCGGGATGATTGCTTGTCGCCGGACCACAAGGCCTGCCCCTTGAGTGCTGTGATCGCAGGCCGGCGGGTTGCGGTGATCGGGCCATCGGGCGCTCACCAGTCGCTCGAGGAATTCGATCGAGCCTGGGCCTGGTTCGAGGCTCAGGGTGTGGAACTGCGTTGTGATGTCCCACGCCAGGGCTGGCAGCGCTTTGCGGCGCCAGACGCCGATCGTCTAGCGGCGATTGCCCGGGCCGCTTCTCGACCGGGCGAGCTCGATGCGGTGATGATCAGCCGAGGCGGCTACGGGATGTCCCGACTCATCGAATTCATCGACTGGTCGGCTGTTGAGCGTTCGGTTCAGGCGGGCTGTCGATGGATCGGCTACAGCGACTTCACTGTCTTCCATCTGGCATTGCTCGCGAGAACTGGCGCGGTGAGCTGGGCAGGTCCCACCTTCAGCGCGGACTTCGGGGGGCCGCAGGGGCCCGATCCGTTCACGCTTGAGCACTTTGCGGGGGTGCTCGCAGGGGGCCAGGCGCCGACGGTGCGCTGGCAGCTGACCGGTGCGGACGCGGCCTCGTCCAGCCCGATCGCCGAGGCGGGAGTACTCTGGGGCGGTAATCTTTCGATGATCTGCTCGGTCGCAGGCAGTGCCTGGTGCCCGGCGGTGGCGGGGGGCTTGCTGTTCATCGAGGATGTCAGCGAGCATCCTTACCGGATCGAGCGGATGCTCCATCAGCTCCACCTGCTGGGCCTTTTGGAGCAGCAGCGGGCCCTGATCATCGGCGACATCACCGACTGGCGCTTGTCACCGTTTGACCAGGGCTACGACCTCGAGTCGGTCATCGGTTACTGGCGTGAACGACTCTCGATTCCCGTGGTGACAGGCCTGCCGTTCGGGCACTTGCGCCGCAAGACCACCCTGGGCGTCGGGCTGCGTTATCGCCTGAGCGTCGAGGGAGGGTTAGCCGAACTCGCGCCCACCGGCGACTGAGTCGGCTCGATCCGCCCAGCGCCAGGCGCTGGCCTCGCCTCAGTTCCCCGTCGTCGGGACCTTGGCCACGCGGATCAGTTCGCCCCAGCGAGCATGTTCATTGCGGGTGAAATCGGCGAACTCGGCGGCGCTACCGCGCATGACGTTAGCACCGCGCTCTTCGAGTTTTTTCCGCACCTCAGGCTGGGTCAGGGTGCGCATCACTGCCGCGTTGATCTGATCAACGATCGCTGTGGGGGTCCCCGCGGGTGCCATCAGGCCGTACCAGAGGGCTGCGACCATCGTCGGGAAGCCCAGCTCGGTGAAGGTCGGCAAGTCGGGTAGTACCGGGTTGCGCTCGGTCGCCACCGCTGCGAGCGGTCGAAGCTTGCCGCTTTGCAGGTAGGGCAGAAAGGCCGGTATGCCGTCGAACATCATGTTGACAACGCCGCTCGCGACATCGACAGTCGCGGGACCTGACCCCTTGTAGGCCACGTGGTTCAAGCGCAGGCCGGTCGCGATCATCAGCAACTCGCCGCTCAGGTGCGGCGCGCTCCCAGTGCCGGCCGACGCGAAGCTGAGCGGCTGCTTCTTCGCGAGCTCGATCAGTTCTGCGACATTCTTGACCGGCAACCCGGCGTGGACCGCGAGGATCAACGGGAATTGAGCGAGCGGAGCGACTGCAATCAGGTCGTCGAAGGGCCGGTAGTTGAGGTTGGGCCCAAAGAAATGCGGTCCGATGCCATGGGTTGAAATTGCGCTCTGCAGCAGGGTATAGCCATCGGGCGCCGACTTGGCGACATGTGAGCTGGCGATGGTCCCGCTCGCACCGGCCCGATTTTCGACCACGATCTGGGTATTCAGCTGTTTACCCAGTTCGTCGGCAACGGTCCGGGCGACCAGGTCTGCTGCGCCACCCGGCGGGACAGTCACCACCAGGCGCACCGGGCGTTCCGGATAGCGGGACTGGGCCGCTGCTTGGGTGGCCGCGAGCATTCCCAGGGCAGAGATCGCGAGCATCGGCAGGAGTTTGGCGAGCGGCTTGGCGGGGTGGGGCATCGTGAATCTCCTTCAGAGTGCGTCGGGGTTTCGCTGGAATCATGCCCCAGGTTACGATGGCCCCGCGTCGCGCCCGGTCATGTCGGCCGATGCGCCAGGGGTCAGAGGGTGGCAGGCCCCGCCCACTAGAGGTGTTCAGCATGCGGATCGTTCTCGCCGAAAACTTTCGAGCCGTCTTCTACGCGCCCTTTTATGCCTGTATCGATCTGGGCTTCTTTCGCGAGTACGGACTGGATGTGGCCCTCGTGGCGTCGCCCTCCCCCGGGGCCGGTATCGCCGCCATGATGGCTGGATCGACCCACCTCGTCTGGGGCGGACCGCTGCGGGTCTTGAAGGACCGTGATGGCGCGAGCCCAGGGCCGCAGTCTCTGGTGGCCTTTGGCGAGGTGGCTGCGCGCGACCCGTTCTTTCTGATCGGCCGGCCGAATTTGGCACCGCTCGATCTGGCCCGATTGCCACGGCTGCGGCTTGCCACCGTGAGCGAGGTGCCGACCCCCTGGCTTTGCCTGCAGCAGGACCTGCGTGACCGGGGGATCGACCCCACCTCAATCGAGCGGGTCAGCCAAGCGAGGATGGATCAGAACCTCGATGCGCTCGAGGCTGGACAAGTCGATCTCGTTCAGGCGTTCGAACCATTCGTCAGCATCGCTCAGGCTCGAGGCGTTGGCGTTCCACTCCTCGGCGCCCATGAGCGAGGCGAGACGGCCTACACCAGCTTCATTTCGACCGAAAGCCATCTCGAGCAATATGGAGAGGCCTTTCGGGCCATGGCCGGTGCAATCGCCCGATTCCCCGCCTGGTTGGAGGCCGAAGGGGTGGGCTCACTGGTGCGGGTCGTCCGCGAACGCTATCCGCAGCTCGATCGCGAGGTGCTTGAACGCTCGCTCGAACGCTACCAGGCAGCGCGACTCTGGTCGTGCCGGCCGGAAATCTCCCGGCGCGGCTTCGAACGGCTGGCGCTCAGCCTGCGCGATTCGGGTTTTATCGAGTCAATCGCTGCCTACGAAGCCTGCGTCGCATCCTGGGCGCAGCAGGCCCGCTGATCGCGACTCAGGCCGCCGAGAGCAGCTCGGTGGGCAGCTTGACCACGAAATCATTGAGGCTGCGGGCGTCTCGCCCCGGACGCATGTGCTCGACCATGCCCTGTGCAGCGCGGCGCGGGTCACGTCCGCGGAGCGCCTCGACGATGGCGGTGTGCTGCTCATAGGAGGCCTGCAGGTGACCCAGTGCCGCGAAGGCATGGCGCCTGTAGACGCCGGTGCGAAAGCGGATGCGCAGCAGCTCTTGCCGAAGAAAGGGGTTACGTGCGCCGCGGTAGACGCTCTCATGAAAGGCGAGGTTGGCCTGCTGCCAGCCTTCCAGATCCTCGCGCTCGACCACCGTCCGGGCCGTCTCATGCAGCCGGGCGAGCTCAGCGATCTCGTCGTCGCTCATCCGCTCGCAGGCGAGGCGTGCCGCAACGCCCTCGAGTTCGGCGAGTAACTCCCAGAGCGACAAGAGTTGTTGCAGCGTCATCTTGGCGACGTGGTGGCCACCGCGCGGCTGGGTACTGATCCAGCCTTGGGCGACCAGTTGTAGCAGCGCCTCTCGGACCGGTGTCCGTGAGACCTCGAACTGCTGCTCGATCGCGCCCTCGTCGATGGCGTCACCGGGCAGCCACCGGCCGCTCGAGATTTCTTCCTCGATGAACGCTCGAATCCGGTCGCTCGCTTTCATGCCGGGGCTTTCCATTCACAAAACTCAAGTATTTCTCAAAATCGCGACGATATCCAGGAACTGTGGCTAAATATATTTGAATCTTCAGGAAATCATTGCATGACCCGTATTCAGGCCGCGCAGGCCCTCGGTCGGTTCAAGGTCGTTGACCTCTCCAGGGTCCGCGCGGGGCCTAACTGCGTTCGCGTCCTGAGTGATTTTGGGGCTGATGTCATCCGGGTCGAGCCTCCACCGGGGGTCGATGAGAACGAGGCTCTCTTTGCCGCGGACCGCGTGGGCGGCGACTTCCAGAACATCAATCGCAATAAGCGAGGGATGACGCTCAACATCAAGAAAGAGGGGGCCCGCGACATCCTGATGCGACTGGTGGCCGGTGCCGATGTGGTGATCGAAAACTGGCGCCCCGACGTCAAGAAAAAGCTGAGGCTTGATTACGAATCGCTGGCTGAGGTCAATCCCCGCATCATCCTCGCGAGCATTTCTGGGTTTGGCCAGGATGGCCCCTACGCCCGCCGGCCCGGTTTCGACCAGATCATCCAGGGGATGGGCGGTCTGATGAGCGTGACCGGTGAAACCGGAGGCGGACCCCTGCGCGCGGGCTTGGCGGTGGCTGACATGAGCGCAGGCCTTTACTGCGCGATCGGGATCCTGATTGCCCTGCTCGAGCGCGAGGTATCAGGCCGTGGTCAGTGGGTGCACAGTTCGCTCCTGCACTCCATGATCGCGATGATGGATTTTCAGGTGGCTCGCTACCTCAACGATGGGGACATCCCTGTCGCGGTAGGCAACGACCATCCGACCAGTTCGCCGATGGGCCTCTTTCGGGCGAGCGACGGCCATTTCAACTTGGGCGCGTCCGGCCAGGGCAACTGGCGGCGCTTGTGCGAATTGCTGCATCGCCCCGAATGGCTGGCCGACCCGGAGTTCGCGACGGAGGCCCTGCGCGTCCGGCATCGTGCGCGACTCAATGCGCTGCTCGACGAGGCCTTTGCAAGCGGTACAGTCGCGCAGTGGACCGATGCGCTGAACGCAGCGGGCGTACCGGCAGGACCCGTCTACTCGGTTCCACAGGTTTTTCAGGATCCCCAGGTCGAACACCTTGGGGTGACCCGGACCTTGCCGACCCGTTTCGGTAAGGATCGGACCTTTGTGACCCAACCGGTGGTGCTTGAAAGAACCCCTTCGGCCGTGGTGGCGCCTGCGCCAGGCTGGGGTGAGCATACCGACGAAGTCTTGCGCGAACTCGGTTACGGCGAGGTCGAGATCGCCGATTTTCATCAACGCCAGGTAGTCTGAGGCAGGTATCGACATGGGCCAGATCCAGTTGCGCGTGGACCGTGCGGTCGCAACGATCGAGATCAGCGATCCCGAGCGACATAACGCCATGAGCCTGGCTATGTGGACCGCACTGGGCGACGCGATCGCCGGCATCGACCGGGACACTGCGATCCGCGCTTGCGTGATCCGTGGTGCCGGCGACCGCGCCTTTGTGTCCGGCGCCAATATTTCCGAGTTCGAGACTGAGCGCAATTCCCCTGCCGCGGTGGCCCGGTACAACGAGGCGGTCGAACGGGCGCAAACGCTGCTCGCCGACGCTCGCGTCCCGGTCATCGCCGCGATCAGTGGCGTTTGCTTTGGTGGTGGGCTGGGTCTTGCGCTTTGCTGCGATCTGCGTTTTGCCGCACCGAACGCCCGGTTCCGGATGCCTGCGGCCCGGCTCGGCCTGGGCTACGGTTATGCCTCGATGAGGAGTTTCGTCGAGCAACTCGGCCCGCAGCAGGCGGCCGAGGCCTTTTACACCGCGCGGATCTACGACGCGGCCTCGGCCTTGGGTCTGGGCATCGTACGCGCGGTGGTCGATGACGTGTTCGCGCACGTGGATGCGCTCGCGCAAGAGATATCCGGCAATGCGCCGCTCACTGTCCAGGCGGGCAAGAAGGCAATGCGTGCGGTGCTCACCGGACGAGGCGACTCAGCCGAGGTTCGAGCGGCGATCGACGCCTGTTTCACAAGCCAGGACTATGCCGAGGGCAGGCTCGCCTTCGCACAAAAGCGTCCCCCCCAGTTTGTCGGCCGATGAACGACCGATTTCCGCTCACCCGTTTACCGTCAACCACAAGGAGCAATCGATGAAGACCTCTGGACTGTTTCGCGCCCTGATCGGCGCAGCACTCACGGCGGCCGCTTCGGCAGCCTTGGCACTAGGCCCGATGCCTGCCCCGATGCCTCAGGCCGAGACGCTCACTGTCGGCTACGTGAAGGTCGGTCATCTTTCGCCGATGCTCATGGTTGCCGACGAATTGAAGAAGATGAACATCGAGGTCAAGCGTGCCGAATTCGTTCGCTACGCCGATGCTCGCACGGCGCTCTTGTCCAACTCCGTGGATGTCTCGGCCGTTGGCCCGGGCGACCTCGCCATCGTTGCGGCGCAAGGCAGCCGTAATTTGATTGGCTTGACCGGCGTCGGGAGCTCGCCCAAGTTCCTGGTCGTGCGCAAGGGAGTCAAGATCGATGACTGGGCCGATATCGCCGGCAAGAAGATCGCCATCGCGCCTGGTTCGGCCGTCTGGTTTCAGTTCGCGATGACCCTGATCGAGCGCAATATTGCCTACAACACCTTTACGCCGGTGAACGTTCAGGGCGGTGGCACCGCATTCGTGCAGGCGATGAAGCGTGGCGACGTCGATGCGATGGTTCTTTGGGAGCCCTTCGAATCGCAATCGGTCGCCGAGGGCGACGCGGTGTTCGCCCGCAAGCTCGACTACAGCCAGTCGAATGCGGTGGGCGCTGAGCTCGGCATGCTCGCGGCCTCGGGCGAGGCGATGGCCAAAAAGCGCGAGCTGGTGCGGCGTTTCCTCTGGGCCTACCTCAAGGTCGAGCAGGCGCTCGCAGCCGACAAGGCGGTCTTTGCAGACGCCTACTCGAAGTACACCGGCCTGCCGATCGCCGTCACCACCGAGTCGGCCAAGGTCATTAGCCTGGGCGGTGTGCTCGACAAAGCTCAAGTCGAGCGGCTCGCTGCTGCGGCCTTCAAGCAGGGGATTGTTCAGAAAGAGGTGACGCGTGAGGCGGGTGCCCTCTACGACGACTCGATCGTGCGCGAACTGAAGGGCA
>CAZAVT010000181.1:0-7210 GCA_964488395.1 uncultured Burkholderiaceae bacterium
CGTCAAGCGCTGATGCGGCAAGCGGCGAAACCGTTTCAGTGAGTCCGGCCGAGGTGGCATTGATCACCAGTTCGTATCCACCGGGTGGCTCCGCCAGGCTGCCGGCGCTTAGCCGGCCTCGAGCCTGCGCCTCGAAGAGCGCGGCCAGTTCGCGCGCGCGCTCCGGACTTCGATTGGCGATATGGATCCGCGCCGCACCCGCGTCGAGCAGAGGCTTCATCACCCCGCGCGCGGCGCCGCCTGCACCGAGCAGCAGGACCCTCAGGCCCGCGACCGGGAGCGCGAGCCGCTCGACGAGATCGCGCACCAGTCCCGCACCGTCGGTGTTGTCGGCGACGCAGCCCTGCTGATTGAAGCTCAGCACATTCGCGGCACCCGCCGCCTGCGCTCGCTCGCTGCGATGATCGGCGAGCTGCCAAGCCTCGATCTTGAAGGGCACCGTGACGTTGGCGCCGCGCCCGCCTTGGGCGACGAATTCCCGAACCGTCGCGTCGAAACGATCGAGGGGCGCGAGCAAACGATCGTAGGCCATGGTCTCGCCAGTCTGTTCGGCAAACAGACGGTGGATCGCTGGTGAGCGGCTGTGGGCAATCGGGTTGCCGATGACGGCGTAGCGGTCGATCTTCATGGAGGCCATGGCGTCCTTTGCTCAAGCAGAAGGCGTAGGCTCGGTCTGCGCTGCTTCGATGCTATCGTCGGCGGCATCCTCGGACGGGCCCAGGTAGCGGGCTTGAAGCGACAGGTCGATCTCGTCGAGCTCATCGATCGCGACACGGATCGGCCGGCCCGCCGCCAACCCGGTCGCACCCGGCAATCGGAAGTAAAGAGGTGCGGCGCGCAGTCGAACCAGGTCCTCGCGCACGACCACCGCCTCGGTCTCGTTCACGCGCTCCTGGGCGAGCCAGCGCAGGCACCAGTATCGTTCCATCTGCTGCTGGAATTCCTGATAAGCCGCATGTCGGGACTCGAAGCCGCTGATCACCGCGAACACCGAGGCATCGCGAGGTCCGAAGGGCGCCTGCCGTTCGGTGAGCAGCGCGATCAGCTGGCGCTGATTGACCAGATCGACATAGCGTCGCAGCGGCGAGGTACTCCAGATGTACTGATCGACGCCCAGCCCCTCATGCGGCAGTGCCTGGGTGCTCATCCGCACGCGCCCGGCCTGCTGCGAGCGATAGATGCCAGGTACCTGGTGTTCGGCGAGGGTCCGCCCCCACAGGCTGTTGGCGAGAATCATCATTTCAGCAACGATTCGATCGAGCGGCGCGTCGCGCCGCCGCGCTTCGATCCGCACGAGTTCCTGATCCCCCAGCCGGTCGATGCGGAAACTGAAATCGGCCCGAAAACGCGGCTCTGGCTTGCCTCGAACCCGCTCGCGCTCGCCACAGGAAGCTAGTGTCACGCGCCAAAGGACCGCGAGGGCCGCGCCATGCGGCAGCGCTGTAGCGGCCATCGGGTCGGCGAGGATTGCCTCGGTGATCTGCTCGCCGAGTTCGTCATGGCGCAGATTGGCGGCGATTGCCACCCGTTCGAGCGTTGAGTGATGCTCGATGATCCGGTGCTCGTCATCGACGTCCAGATAGAGGCTGAGTGTCGGTACCACCCG
This sequence comes from uncultured Burkholderiaceae bacterium, assembly GCA_964488395.1. GTDB lineage: Bacteria > Pseudomonadota > Gammaproteobacteria > Burkholderiales > Burkholderiaceae_E > SYIM01. The sequence continues at coordinate 1,607 of CAZAVT010000181.1, forward strand.
CCCAGCGTCCAGCGAGTAGACGCCCACAGCACCCTCAGGGAGCATGGTGATCTTGTCGCCGGGCATGTAGACCGATGACATCCGCTCGCGGGCGATGTCGTCGAGTCGCGATCCGGGGGCGATCCCGAGCGCGGGCGCCGCGATATGGATCCCGATCCGCCAGCCGCCCTCGGGACGAGCTTGCACCGAGAGCGCATCGTCAATCTCGGTTGTGCTCGAGTCGTCGATCGAGAACGCCTGGACGCTTGCAAGTGGCAGGCTGTCGAGCGCCTCGAACTCGGCGTTGATGGCTTGGCTGCGCGCATCGAATCCCAGGCCGGCAGGGAAGTGCTCCACGGCGAAGCGCTCAAGATGCAGCCGCACGGTCGAGCTGAAAGCGCCCAGCCGCATCAGCAGGCGCTCTGGGCCCAGGCCCGTGCGCCGCAAGGCCTGCTCGAAAGCGCGGTACTCGATGCTGGTCTTGTCCGGGCGGCTGAGCAGGAGCGCTCGTTGTCGTTCGATCTCGGCGGGCAGTCGGCCCTCGACCATCTCGGCGGTGAGCGCTTCAATCCGCAGTTCCTGTTGTCGCCGCCGCTCGAGGCTGGCGAGCGCTGCGCTGACGGTCTCGGCAGGCGCTGGCCGATAGCGCCCACGCCCCTTGCGCTGAAAATGGATGGGCGCCCCGTGCAGCCTCAGGAGCATCGCGGTCGACTGCGGCGCACTGGGGGGCATACCGAAATAATCGGCCGCCAGATCGACGAACGAAAATTCGTCCTGCGGCGCACATTCCCAGAGGAAACCAGCATCGAGCGTCTCGGCGATCGTCTGCGCCTGCTCGAGCAGCTGACCGGCGTCTGGCACATCGAAGCGCAGCATGACATGGGTGGCCTTGATCTTGACCCGTCGCCCGCTGGCGAGCTCGACCTGTAGGCTCGCTCCCGCCTCTGACAGGATGAGGCCGGCCTTGAAGTCGCCGTTTTCCTCGAACAGTATCTGGCTCGCGGTCACAGCATGATCCCGCCGGAGACCTCGATCACAGCGCCGTTGATGTAGCTCGCCTCGTCCGAGGCGAGAAACGCGTAGACCCGGGCGATTTCCTCGGGCTTGCCCAGGCGACCCAGTGGGACTTTCTCGATCATTTTCTGCATGACTGGTTCGGGAATGGTGTCGAGGATCGGCGTGGCGATGAAACCGGGGCATACGGCAACGGTGCGGATCCCTTTGGGGCCCAGGTCTTGGTGAACCCGATGACGCCGGCCTTGGTGGCTGCGTAGTTGGTCTGGCCGAAGTTGCCGTAGAGGCCCACCACCGACGAGGCGATGAGGATGACGCCGCTGCCCTGTTCGGTCATCGTTGGAACGACAGCCTGGGTGCACTGAAAGACGCCCTTCAGATTCACCGACAGCACGCTGTCGAATTGCTGCTCGCTCATCTTGATGAGTCGGGCGTCCTTGGTGATGCCGGCATTGTTGACCAGACAGTCGATTCGACCGAAGCGTTCGAGACTGGCCGAGACCATCGCGTCGACACTTGACCGGTCGGTGACGTCGACCCGCAGTCCCAGGACTTGACCCGCTCCGCCAGAAACCTCCCGGCAGGCTGCGTCAATACGCGCCGGATCGAGGTCGGCGATCACGACATTTGCGCCCTCAGCGACGAATTGGCGGGCAGTTGCAAGTCCGATCCCGCTGGCTGCTCCGGTGATCAGGGCGGTCTTCCTCTCGAGTCGCATGGCAGCATCCTTTATCGGCAAGGTTTCGGTTCTCAGGCCAGACGGTCGCTCAGTCCGGCGAACGCGAGCACGGTCGGCAGGTGGTCTGCAAAGTCCGATAGGCCGTGGTCGCTTCCCTCGACCACGATGGCGCGCACGCCAGGCAGGGCAGCGACCATCTCGCGCCAGTCCAGGACTTCATCGCCCGTGGCCGCGATCAGCAGGTAACGGTGCGCTCGGGTGAGCGAGGTCGCGGCGATCCTGGCCAAGGCCTGAACGTCTTCTTCGCGCCAATCGAGGCGACCGTCGCCATGCCAGCGGGTGTGGGTGCCAACCTGCGCCGCGAGCACTCGTGGCGCGTCGAGTGCCGGGTTGAGGAGCACCGCGCGGCAACCGCTCGCCTCGGCAATCGTACGGGCATAGAACCCGCCCAGGGAACTGCCCACTACGACGTCGCCTGGACCCGGTGCGATGACCTCCCTGATCAATGCCATAGCCTCCGCCGGTGCGTCGGGTAGCTGCGGGCAGATGAAATCAGCGCCACGGCCCAGTTCGGCCATGGCATGACCCAGCAGCCGGGCCTTGAACGACGCGGGCGATGACCGAAAGCCGTGCAAATAGATCAGGCGGTCGCAGGCATCAGCGAGCGTGGCGATCACGAACGATTCCCCGGAGCCTCTTTCCCGACAGAGGCCAGGCGGGTGAGCAGTCGATCGTGCAGGCCGCCAAAGCTGCCGTTACTCATCAGCAGCACATGATCGCCAGGCCGCAGTGCCGCCACGAGGTGCTCGAGCAGTTGATCCAAGTCGGCCACGCTGCGGGCTTTGTTCCCCAGGGGTTGAAGGGACTCGGCGGGGTCCCACTGCAGGCCGGCGCGGTGGCACAACACCTGGTCGGCGCCAGCCAGGCTCTCCGCCAGGCGGCTGCGCATCGACCCCAGTTTCATGGTGTTGGAGCGCGGCTCGAACACGGCAATCAATCGCTCGTTCGGCCCGAGCCGTTCTCGCAGGGCCGCAATCGTCGCCTGGAAGGCGCTGGGATGGTGGGCGAAATCGTCGTAGACGACCACGCCCCCGACGGTCCCCCGCTGCTCGAGCCGCCGCCGCACCCCGCCAAAGGTCGCGAGGGCCTGCAAGCCCTCCCGGGCGGGTACGCCGAAGTGGGTGCTCGCAGCCAGCGCGGCGAGGGCATTTGAGCGATTATGCTCGCCGCCGTTGCTCAGGATCATCGGGCCGATGCGCTGGTCGGTGTGCCAGACCTCATGGCCACCGTCGGCGCTTCGCCGCAAGTGCCAGGCATCTGGCGACAGGAAGCGCTCGGAGCCGCTCCAGCAGCCTCTTGCCAGGACCCGTTCTAGCGCGGGTTCACGGCCATTCACCAGCACCTGGCCCGTCCCCGGTACGGTTCTGAGCAGGTGATGGAACTGCGTTTCGATCGCCGCGAGATCGGCAAAGATGTCAGCGTGGTCAAACTCGAGGTTGTTCAGGATCAGCGTTCGCGGCCGGTAGTGAACGAACTTGGAGCGCTTGTCGAAGAAGGCGGTGTCGTACTCGTCGGCCTCGATCACGAAGGCGGTTCCCGAGCCCAGACGAGCCGACGCCGGGAAGTTGATCGGCACCCCGCCGATCAGAAAGCCGGGCGCGTGACCGTTCGCCTCGAGAATCCAGGCGAGCATCGCCGTGGTCGTGGTCTTGCCGTGAGTGCCAGCGACGGCGAGCACGTGGCGCCCCGCGAGCACGTGATCGCTCAGCCACTGCGGGCCCGACACGTAGGGCGCGCCGGTTTCCAGGATCGCCTCCATCAGGGGCTTGCCGCGGCTGATCACATTGCCGATCACCCACAGATCGGGTTTCAAGGCGATCTGATCGGCCCCGTAGCCTTCGATCAGTTCGATGCCCAGCGCGGCGAGCTGGTTGCTCATCGGCGGATAGACTTGCGCATCACAGCCGGTCACCCGGTGACCCGCCTCGCGAGCGATGGCGGCGAGCCCACCCATGAAGGTGCCGCAGATACCGAGGATGTGCAGATGCATTGGCGGGATAATCTCGAGTCGATGTGAAATTCTAATGTGCGCGGGCAGCCGGATTGCTGGGTTGGCGGCACGAAAAGCGACGCTTGATGGATGATGCGCTGAAGCAGGAAGTGGCGGTGCAGGCGGCACGGCTGGTGGCCGAGGCGGGGCTCGACTATCGCTCGGCGCGCCAGAAGGCCGCCCGACTGGTCCTGGGCGAGCGAAACATCCCCCGCAGCGCCGTGCCCGACGACGAGATGCTCGAAGCGGCCCTGCGCGAACATCTGGAGCTCTTTGACCCCGGCCATGATGAACGACTCGCCCGGCGGCGGCGGGTGGCGCTCGAGTGGATGGCCTTGCTCGAGCCGTTCCGTCCGCTTGCAACCGGTGCGGTCTGGCGCGGCCTTGCGACCGAGGATGCGCCCGTCCACCTACAACTTTTCCACGATGATCCCAAGGAGATCGAGATCGACCTGCTCAACCGCGGGGTGCGCTTCGAGGTGGCGGAGGTGCCCGGATTGCGCGACCGTGACCGGCGGGTCGAAGCCTTGAGTTTCGTCTGGCGCGGCGAGCCGGTGCTGCTGTCGCTCCATGACAGCCAGGCGATGCGCGGCGCCCTACATCGGGACCCGCAGGGTCGCGCCGAGCGGGGAGATCGATCCGCCCTCCTTGCGCTCTGCGAATCGTCGCTGGAGCGCGGCGATGACTGACCCGATGGCGCGTCGCCGCACTTTGATCCTATCGGCGGGCGTGGTCGGAGGTTTGGCGCTTGCGGGCGGAATCGGCCTGTCGATCCGCCGCCTCACCCCGGATCCGGCGGATCGTCAGGCGGTCGACATTTTCCACGCCCACCCCTGGCTAGACTCGGTCGGCCAGCCCTTCGACGCTCAGGCGCTGCGTGGTCGAGCCCTGATTCTCAATTTTTGGGCCACCTGGTGTCCGCCGTGTGTCGATGAGATGCCCGAGCTTGGCCACTTGCAGGCTCGCTTCGGCGCCAACGGCCTGCAGGTCGTCGGGATCGGGATCGACTCGGCCGAGCGCATCGAGACCTTCCGTCGGCGCGTCGGACTCGATTTTCCGCTGCTGGTGGGAGGCGCGGCAGGCGCTGAGCTCGGTCGGCGGTTCGGCAACGCGAGCGGTGCGCTGCCCTTTACCGTGGTCCTGGATCGTCGGTCGCAGGTCCGCGACCGGATCCTGGGCCGCTTCGTCCTCGCGCGGCTCGAATCCCTCGCGCGCGAACTCAGCGCAGCGCCCGCCTGAACGAGCAGAGCCAGGGCTGGGCGGGCGAAAAGTGACGGGCTGCCTGGCTTTGGGCTAGTATTGCGGCTAATTTGGCATGATCTGCTGCGATTTTCGTTCCATCGCTTAGGACGTCTCGCGAATGGGTCGGCCAGTCGCCGCCTGATCTCAATCGACGCAGATCATCGTTTTGGCGTAAGATGCCGACCGTTTTACCTATTTTGTCATAAGAAGCTCGCGCGCTCGCCGATTGGCCGAGCAGCGCGCCCGTTCCCCAGCCCGTTCGATCGGGCTCGTTTCCTGGAGGGCGTCCGGATGGATCTGCGCAAGCTCAAGACCTTGATCGATCTCGTTTCCGAATCCGGCATTGCCGAACTCGAGGTCACGGAGGGCGAAGACAAGGTCAGGATCGTCAAATCAACCGCGCCGATGGGCTACCCAGCCTATCCACCGCCAGGACCGGCGCAGCCGGCCGGTGCGGTACCGATGATCATGCCCAGCGCGGCCAGCGTCGCGGTCGCCGCTGAGCTCGCGAGCGCCGCGCCCGCCGACCCCCAGGCCACGCCCAATGGCCACGCGGTCAAGTCGCCGATGGTTGGGACGTTTTACCGATCCGCCCAGCCGGGGGCCGAGTCCTTTGTTTCGGTGGGCAGCACCGTTGCGG